>NZ_CP111066.1 GCF_026250525.1 Chondrinema litorale | reverse complement strand
GTAGTGCCTTCACCCAGGCAAGATACAAGATATCGCCAACTTTCTTCAATGACCTCAATGGTTTGACTGTCGAGAGCTACATGATCTCGAACAAACGTTACTGGAAAGAACATGTGCTGCTCGCTGGCGATGGTAGCAGCCTGAACCTGCCCATCTCCGATGACATAAAGGACGTTTTCGGAGTGCATGCTACCACTTCCCACGGTGTGGACCGCTGCGCGGCACGGATATTCTTTATGCATGATGTGCTGAACAATATAGTCGTGGATAGCCGTTTGGACAGGATGGATACAGGAGAAAAATCCATGCTCTATGATATCCTTGAGACCATTGCCCACATGGAAGGCCTCTTCCTCTTAGATAGGAACTTCGGATATTTTTCGGTATTAAAGCATCTTATGTTGGCAGGGCGTGACTTTTGTGTGCGCTTTGCCGTGGGTGCTTCCAACTTCACCAAGAATGTGATGGAAGATGAAAGAAATGATTTCATCACGGAATGGTGGCCAAGTCGCAAAGAGCGGCTCACATGCTCTAGGGACAGTATGGACTCTACACCCATAAATGTCAGAATAGTAAAGGTGGTATTGGATACCGGTGATAATGAGTTACTCATTACTTCTTTGCTCAACCAAGAAGAATATACTACCGAAGATATCAAAGAACTCTATCACCTTAGATGGGGTGTGGAAGAATGCTTTAAGAAACTTAAGCCCAAGATGAAGATAGAGCAGTTCGGTTGTAAAAAGGGACAAGGTGTATTACAGGAATTCTATGCGCATATTTTCACACTCAATATGACCAATCTAGTGGCTGCACCGGCTCAGGATCTCATAGAACGAAAGACCATCAAAAGGCGGTTGAACTACAAATACAATTGGCGCAATGCAATTGAAAAAATGCTTACAGGTTCTGGCGAAAGAGTATCATAGACTTCCTCTCCTGTCGCTGTATAGATAAGATATTAAAGTTACTCACTGAAAAGATTACAAGTTCGATGATAGCTATAAAGCCGGGAAGACATTTTCCAAGGGGTACTAGGATAAAGCAGCAGGCAGGAGTTATCACTCAGTACAACAAATAAGGGAAAGACTATAGGAATCTATATCGCCCGATACCCAATCTTCTATTTAGATAGTGAGGTCTAATTCTAATGTTCAAAATTTAAAATAGCAAATGATGATGGTGAAAATGTATCATCTGCAAATGTTATTGATACATTACCAATCAAAAAATAGATAGAAAAATGCTTAACTTAATAGCATTGCACCCGTGCCACAGCGGATTCGAATCATCCCCTCATAGAGACCGTAATCCTCAGATACTTTTCGTGCTATATGACCTGCTTCCAGCAAGCCCAACTATCATTTCTTTGAATCGCTCCGCAATGGTTCTTTTTCGTACTGTTTCTTTTTGCCCATAATATTAAAGTTAATAATTATGACCGACTTTGTTGCAACAGTGCTATCCTTGATAGAGATGCTGAGATTTAAATTTTGACAGAATTAGGCATACCACACCTATTATAAACATTCAAGATGTGGCAACCAAGCTTAGCTTCTGTCACCTGATTTTCAAATTTGCGTGCACTTAGACCATTACCAATACTCCCTTTGTATCTATGCATAGCTACTTCCGATAAGCTTCGTTTGTGGTATCCAGACTCTATTTTCATGCTCTTCTTCCTATTTGTTCAATTCGCTCAATGGCTTGATTCCTACTGATTAATTCAGCATGCTTTTCTTTGCTGATCACAGCGTTCTTAGCAGGAGGAACAATGATGTCTCCCCCCTCTTTTATCAATGGCTCTTCTACATTTCTTCTTATCGTAAGCTCCATCTCCATAGAATTTGAATAATGGAGCAGTTACTTGGTCTAGTAGTGCTGAGACTACCTCAGCGTCATCTACGGAGTTGTCGCTTAACACACAAGCTACAATTTGTTGATTCTCAAGGTCAATACCTAAATGAAGCTTTCGCCACGTTCTGCATTTAGTTATCCCATGCTTCCTGACTTTCCACTCGCCTTCACCATACACCTTTAAGCCAGTACTATCTACTGCAATAGTTCAGCACGCCAGGATTTGGGATTTTTTATCTTTACAGTAATGTTTCCTTAGCTCTTTTTTCATCCACTTCCATAGTCGTTCAATCAGGTTTAAATGAGGAGAATAAGCTAGCAAATACACCAATTCAATATTCCAAGCGGCTGCAAGCAGTCCTGCATCTTCTTTTACCCAATCACATTTTTGATAACGGACATTCCATGCGGGGCATTATCTAAAATTAAATAAAGCTTTTTATCCAGGTCCTGATAATGATGATTTCTTATCCATCTCATGTAATCAGTAAAAGTTCCAGCCTTGATGGAGGTGTCATTAACCAGACTTAGTATTTGTCTTTTTGTCAGATCCAACCCACCCAGAACATTGACCCGATAACGGCCATGTGAAGTAGGGATGTAACAAGGTTTTTGACTCCATAAAAACCGCTCAAACTTACCCTGTACAAAGTGAGCACTATCTAAAAAAAGTAGATCAACAGACCCACATGCCACTTTCCCAAGCAATGTAAATAAGGTTGCTGTTTTGAATAATTCTTGTTCTTTGAGTCATTCTTCTGATAACTTTCCTCCTGGAAAAGGTGTAGTTTTTCTGTACCTGAACCCTAATTTTTTAATGAAAATTCTTATCCGTTCTAAACTTCGTTCAATCCCTAATTCCTACCTGATCCACTCCCGAATTGCCGAAACACAACCCGGCAATATGTCGTTGATTGCCTTACAGATTTTGTCCTTGAGTGCCATTAATTTGGAAACCGGTTTTTTATAGTTAAGACGGCTCAGTAATTCTAAACCTCCTTCATTATAAAGACGAATATATTTGATAATCATGTTTGGGCTCACCCCTAAAATATCAGCACATTCTCCTCGGCTAAAGCCTTTATAAAGTAATCATATAAAATCTACCCCGTATCATTGGGTTTTTATGTTTTGCTTCCAGCCGGTTTCTAAGCATATTTGCATCGGAGGCATCAAGTTCTTTGATCTCTATTGCCGCCACGGAGTGGAAAGCATTTTTTAAAGTTTCGTCACTCTAAATTTAATGCTTCCTTTTTTTACACAACTTGCCGTGGTGAACTATATGTTCATTTTTGGTCTGATGGCTTGCCGCTTAACTTTAAATCTAATCCCGAAGCTCTTCTTGAAAGTGTACTATAGTTAGGTACAGCTAAATCTGATAATCCCATCAATGAAAATATGCTTTTCAAGAATCCTGTACATTGACGTAAGGGTAATCGGTACACCTGTCGGATTGTTAAACAAAGCTCAATAATCAAATCAGAATAATGTTTTTCCCCTACTACTTTGCCCTGTTTTGAAATATCACACCAATCACGATAAACTCCGGCTGATAGCCATAGTGTTAGGCTGCTTCGCATACAAAGTGATACGTTGTAGGCTTTCCAATTTCTTAGTTTATATATATATCTTTAGAGGCAGGCATGATTTAGAAAGTTGATTTGTTTTGTCACTAATCTCTACTTTCTCATGCCTGTTTTTGTTGCGTTGCAACAATGTCATTATGACCTGTAATTTTATGTACCAACTAATGTAGCATATTCAGTAGTGATTGCCATTGAATATAGAGAAGGCAATGCAGGTAGAGGTTCCTCCGAAGGTTACGCTCAGACTATAAAAGACTATAGTACTAAGAGCTTAAAATCTATATTCAAAGATCATATAAGCAAAAAAACAGCAGTAGTTACAGATGGTTGGGGTGGTTATAAACCTATCAAAAAGTTATACAAGAACATGCGTTCACAGTTATCAAACAAAGGGAAAAACTTCACCATGTTGCACCTGCAAATTAGGAATTTGAAAAATTGGTTGAGAGGCATCGCATTCTTATTGCGATAAAAGGTTGTTGAATGATTACCTAAACGAATATTTCTTTAGATTTAACCGAAGGAATTTTAGAGAATCAATCATAGATAAATTACTTGAAAGAATGGTAGAAGCTAAACCTAAAACCTATAGTCAAATTATTTGTAATGCGACTTAGATGGGTAACCCTATTCTTTTATAAGTATAGAGAATGTTCAAGATAATAATTATTTTCCTGTTTAGAATAACTGAAAAAGTTGAGGCGAAATTCCTTGGTTATTGATAGTCTAATACATAAACAATGATACTTACTTTTAGGATAATATTTTCATGGATTTGTATGCTATTGTTTTTCAATGTTTATTTCTTTATAGGATGTGGCGTTACTCCTTTTCTTCTCAAGAAGAACAATATTGATTATCAAAATAGATTATGTCAACTTTAGTGAATTTTTTTGAGAAAATTTGAATAAAATTATATAATGATTTTATAGTTTTTTATAAATATAATACGATTATATCTTTAGTAAATACTTTATATGTTCCTTATATGTTATAAGGAATTTTTCTCTTATAAAGAGATGTCAATTGCCAATATTATGGTATGTAAATTGATATGTTAATGATGGTTAATGAAATATTAATTATTTACAATAAGGTAAAATCACTTATGAATCCATCATTACATATCAGAGTTCTTACAGTTTTTTTTCTGTGTTTACTAAATTTTATTGCATCAGCTCAGCAAACTCCTAAATGGTCTGATGAAGGATATTTTGGCTATTTGGAATATTTACCAAGTGATTATAATGATAATGAGAATAAAAAATATCCTTTACTCATTTTTTTACATGGACAAGGCGAGATAGGAAATGGCACAAGTGATATTTGGAAAGTTGCCAGAAATGGACCTCCAAAACATATCCAGGATGGACATGACATGACCTATACAGTCAATGGAGAAACTCATAAGTTTCTAGTAATATCCCCTCAGTTAGCAGCAAGTAGCTGGCAGGCTAATTTTATTGATAAAGTGGTTGAGCATGCAAAGAAAACTTATAGAGTTGATGAGAATCGTATTTATCTGACAGGTTTGAGTTTAGGAGGATCAGGAGTTTGGAATTATGCAGTAACACATCCCGATAAATTAGCAGCAATTGCTGCTGTTTGTGGCCCTCAAAATGCACAGGGGTTAGCCTGTAATATAGCAGATGCAAAATTACCAGCTTGGGTGTTTCATGGTGATGCTGATAACACTGTAGGGATTTATTATTCGTATAATATGGTTAATGCAATAAATAGTTGTAATCCAGCAGTACCACCAATTTTCACAATTTATGAAGGAGTGGGACATGCTGGTGCATGGCAGAGAGCCTATAAGACCAATAATGAACTTCATACACCTAATTTATACGAATGGCTTTTAGGTAAAAACAGGATTAGATTGATCGTAGAAGCAGGAGATGATAAAACAGTAAACTGGCCAAATAATTCCGTGACACTAGAAGGTTTTGTTTCTTACCCTTCAGAAAACATAAAATCAATAAACTGGACAAAAATAGAAGGTCCTGCTGCTACTTTATCTGGAGTATCATCCTTGCAATTAAGTGCTTCTAATATGTCACCAGGAAAGTATATATTCCGGCTTACAATAGAGTCTACTGATAACACACAAGCTTTTGATGATGTAAGTGTAGAGGTAGTAAAATCAAATCTACCACCAATAGCTAATGCCGGTTCAGATAAAACTATAGAACTTCCTGTAGCTACAACCACCTTAGATGGCACAGGCAGCTATGATGAAGATGGTAATATAACTTCTTATAACTGGCGTCAATTAGATGGTCCTGGAGGATTGACAAATAAAAATATCTTAGTTAACCTTACTCAAAATTCTTTAGCATCAGGAAATTGGAATAACTTTTCAATTCGTCCATTAGCAGGTTTATCCTATAAAGATTTAAAAGATGATGAAGGGATTTCTACAGGTATAGATATTACTTTTGAAACAAACTGGGGGGGTACAAATGAATTAGGGTCTACCACTGGAGATAATTCTGGGGTATATTCTGATAATGTGATGCGTGGTAGTTATTGGATTTCAGGAGGTCTTCATACAATAAAAGTTAGTGGATTAGATGCAAGTTCGACGTATAATTTCACATTTTTTGGTAGTAGAGCAGGAGATGGAGATAGAACAACTATTTATAGGATAGGGGAAAAAGAAGTTACACTTAATGCATCTAATAATAGTTCAGAAACCGTTTCTATTAATTATGTTTCTCCCAGTGCATCAGGAGAAATAGAAATAGAAATAAGTAAAACAGAAAGTGCATTATATGGATATTTAAATGCCTTAGTGATAGAGGGTAATCCAAGTAATATAGTTGATCCATCATCATCACAAATAACATTAAGTGGTTTAGAAGAAGGGGAATATATTTATGAGTTGGAGGTTGTAGATAATGAAGGGGGAAAAGATACAGATGAAGTAAAAGTAACAGTGTTAAAGGGAGATGAACCTGTTAATAATCCTCCTGTAGCAGATGCAGGAGAAGATCAGATAGTAGTATTACCGAATAATTCTATTAGTATTGATGGTAGTGAATCTAGAGATCCAGATGGAGATGGTTTAACATATAAATGGGAAAAGACCTCAGGATCAGATGGAATTACATTGTTAAATACGACTAGTGCAATTTTACAAGTGAATGATTTAAGTGAGGGCGAGTATGAATTTATGCTCACTGTAACTGATGATAAAAATACTACGGAAATAGACTTAGTAAAAATTACAGTATTGGCAGAGTCAGTCAATGAATTGCCTATAGCCAATGCTGGGAGTAATACCTCATATACATTACCGATAGCTGAGATTCTGTTGGATGGCAGTGGTTCTTCAGATAGTGATGGAGAAATAACTGGTTACAAGTGGATGGTATCGTCTGCTCCAACAGGATATGTGTTAAACAATTCAGAGAGCTCTCAAGCAATTTTGGAAGTGACAACTGCAGGAGAATATGTATTGGAATTGGCAGTAACAGATGATAAGGGAGCTAATAGTACAGATGAAGTAAAGGTTACCGTATTACCAGAGCCAGTTAATGAAGTGAAGAATTTAACAATATCATATAGTTATTATGAAGGTATTTGGAGCCAACTTCCAGACTTTGAATCTCTTAATCCAATCAAAACGGGTAAAGTATCTAATATTCAATTAGATGAGAGAGGAAGAGATGATAATTTCGGATTTGTATTTCAAAGTCATATAAAAATACCAAAGACAGGTTCTTATACCTTTGGGACTAATTCAGATGATGGTAGTAAATTGTATATAGGTGGTTACGATGAAAGTAATCTTGTTGTAGATAATGATGGTTTACATGGAACTATATATAGGGAAGGTATTGTAGAGTTAGAAGCAGGTATCTATCCGATAACAATAACTTTTTTTGAAAGAGGAGGTAATGAAGTCTTGGAGGTTTATTGGAAAAACACAGCGCATGGTATTACAGAAAAGGAATTAATTCCGAATGAGGCATTTTGTTCTGATTGTTTGGATACTGAATTAGAAGAAGAGACTGCTGATAAAGATTATGAATCAGGAACAATATCATATAGTTATTATGAGGGTATTTGGAATCAATTACCAGACTTTGCATCTCTTACACCAATTAAGACTGGTAAAATATCTAATATTCAGTTGAATGAGCGAGAAAGAGATGATAGTTTTGGTTTTGTTTTTAAGAGTTACATAAAAATACCAGAGACAGGATTTTATACATTTGGAATTAGTTCAGATGATGGTAGTAAGCTATATATAGGTGGTTATGAAGAAGACAATTTGATTATAGATAATGATGGATCACATGGTACTATATCGAAAGAAAATACTATTAAGTTAGAATCTGGAATTTATCCAATTATGTTGACATATTTTGATAAGTGGGGTAGAGAAATTTTAGAATTATATTGGAAGAATACAGCGCATGGTATTGTAGAGAAAGAATTGATTCCTGATGAAGTATTTGTTAATAATATTCAGAACCTCAATTATACAGATATTAACCAATCTATAGATACATCAGGATTTGATATTTCAATTAACTTTACATCTACATTAGATGCAGAAAGTCCATGGAATAATACTGGTTTGCCTAGTCAGGATCTCAATATTTCAGATCTTGTAGATAACGAAGGGAATATCACTGATGTATCACTTAATTTGGTAAGTGATTGGAATGGAGGCACTAATACTTCAGGCATGTCACAAGGGATTTATCCAGAAAATATTATAAAAACTGCATACTGGTTTAATGAACAACAAATAATTGATGTCAATAATCTTCCTATAGATTATGTATATTCCTTTACTTTTTTTTCTAGCAGAAATGGGGAAGGAAATAGAGAGACGAAATATATTATTAATACAGAAGAGGTATATTTAGATGCATCGCTTAATGAAGAAAATATAAAGGAAATTTCAGGAGTCGTTCCTAATGATAATGGTACTGTTAGTATTTTAATGGAAAAAGGAGAAGGTGCATTATATGGTTATATTAATGCATTAGAAATACATGCAATTCATAAAGAATTATATACAGAAATTAAAAATTCATTAATTGAATTTTCAGATCCATATCCTAATCCTGTAAAAGATGAGATTTCTATCAATATTACGTCTAGTATTGAATCAGAAATCTCTATTACTGTAGTAGATCAAATGGGTGTCTTATTATATTCTGAAAGTAGTATTCAGATTCCAGTTGGAGAAAGTATTTATCAATTAAGTTTTTCTAATATTACAGATAAATCAGGTATATATTTTATAAATGTAGCAACTAATTCTGTTCATGAAATAATAAAAATAATTAGAGAATAATAATAGGAATATATTTTGAGACTTTATTGTTGATAAAGTCTCAATTTTTTTTTAAAATTTCGATGTAAGTATTATTTTAATAATAAACATTAATATCTTTTAATATGTTTTTTATTTGAGAATAATCAAATAATCAGTAACTATTATATATTACAAATGCATGTAATTTTATTATAAAAAAAAGATGTAAATTAAATATATCTGTTATCAGTATGTTAAAATAGTTATATTTTTTTTTATTAAACTTTATGTTTTTTTATGTGTAAAAGCAGTTTTTGTCCAGAAATTTCATTTCTAAAGTCCAAAATGAGTCTATGAGCATAAAGACTTATGCTGTTTATTAGATAAGCAGGATGAGAATTAAACAATATAAAATCTTAAAATAATTATAAAATAATTATAAATAATTATTTTATAATTATTTATACCTTCTGTGAGAGGCTAAATGATACCTTTTTCTCTTGAAAAGGATATTAAACTTGTGACATTATTAACATTTGCTTTTTTCATCATATTTTTTCTGTGTACATTAACTGTATGAGGACTTATACCCAAACTTCTTCCTATATCATTGCTGTTTTTACCCATAACTAACTTATTTAAAACTTCTAATTCTCGATCACTAAATAGTTCATAAATATCTTCCCCTAAAATTTTTAAAGGGATTAAGTTATACTTCTCATCTAGCTTTAAAATATTTATATGGATATGATCAAAAGAATTAGATTGAGAAATGTCTGTACATATAGTCAAAGAATAAACCAAGTTTCCTTTTGTATCTATTTCTAGTACAATATGTTGATGTAGTAATTTTAAATATTCATTATTATTATTTTTTAATCTATAAGTATATGTACTTCTAAGATTTAACTTATCACCTATACTTAGACTGTTAAAGGTTTCTTGAGTTTTTGTATTAAATTTTAATACATTTAAATAATCTTGAGGATGAATTTTATTAATTAGAAAAGAAATCCCATAACTTTTATAAGTTGATAAATCGTAACCTAAAATATCCTCAATAGATTTTGATATATATGTAATATCACCTCTTTGATGGTCTATAATATAAGAGAAGTTCTTACCAAAAGAATATAAGTGCTTAGATAATTTTTTAGGATTAAAAGTTTTTTTTATACTGCCTAAAGTATCATCAAAATCTTGTTCACGCCATTCTTTTATTAAAGTGTCGTAAGATTTTACATTTACATTTCTTACCACTATAATTACTGTTAAGTTATATAATAAAATATATGTAGTTTATGCGATTGAGATAAGTAGTACTTGAGATTGGATTTCTAATGTTAAGTATTAACTACTCAATAATAATAATAAAGGATACAATAAAAAAATTTCTTTATAAGAAAAAATATTGTATCGGAGTTATTTATTGAATAATATATTGGTGTAATGAATATTTGATAGTCTTTTGATTTATTGAGATTTTAAGGCAAAGATTGTAAAAGAAAAGTTAACCGAATGGTGTGAAAAAGGGCTTTACCTATCAATTTATCCCTGAACTCAATAAAATAGAAATCTTATGGAGGCAGATGAAGTATTATTGGATGTTATCAATCTCAAAACACACTATATCAGAAGCATAATTGAAATTCTTCAGAATTACGGGTCTAAATACTCGATTTTTTTTATTAACAATTTAATTCACACAACGGGTCAAGTTAATTTTTATACTAAGGAATTGTCTGAATTACAATCATAATTTTAGTTTTTTTAATTAGTTTTTGCGAAAATAGAGTGATTTTACTTTTTGTTGTTAGAAAATTTATATGAAATTTCATTTTTAAAAAAAAAGAAAATACTTTTATTACTATCCTTCTTACCCATTTAAAATTATTAACTTTCGGTATCACATATCTGTTAACTTAACAAAAATATAATTATTAACTTTACATTCGGCTCTATTATATTAGATGCTAGTTTAAGTAAATCGCAATCTATAACTAACAGAAGTTATCCAATCCAATTTTTATAATAGTTTAAATCTATAAAACTTTATACTTTACTAGTATGAAGAAAAAAATACTTGTTGTAGAGGATGATCCCTCTATGGGAATGATAGTGAAACGAATATTAGAATCACATTACCATGTGATTGTTGCTAATAATGGTCTAAGTGCTATACACTGGTTATCAGAAGGGAACTTGCCAGACCTTATTTTAACTGATATAAATATGCCAATTATAGATGGAAAAGAGTTAATTACAAACTTGAAAAGGAGTGGGCTTTATAGAAATATACCAATTATAATTTTAACAGCTAATGATAAAAGTATGATTCAAGAAAACTTTAATCATTTTAAGTGTGAAGATTATATTTTTAAGCCTTTTGAACCAATGATATTAAAACAAAAAGTTAAGAATATTTTAGAGAATTTATATTATGATTAAACTTCTACCTAGATATGGAAAGTAATCAAAATTATTTTAACTCAATTATCTATTCAAATCGAACCTTTAGTGAAGTTGTAACTAAAGAAGTTGCTACATTAAATTCGACTGAACCGTGTACTGATAAAATATATCTTTATGTTGGAGAAAGTACCTTAAATATTGTAAATAAAATAGACTATCCAGGTTTAAATTTTAAAAATGTATATAAGGCGATCACATGGTTACAGTTTAGAAAAAAATCTTATAAAGAAATGCCATATGTAATCTTTTGTGATGCTAATATTTCTGAGTCAGAATTGCTTGACTTAAGTTCTTTTGTTAAAGATTATCTAGATATATATTATATTCCGCTTTTCTTTTTTGCAAAAAAAGGTAATATAAATTTGATTAGAAAGTCAAGCAGACTAAAAGCAGATGATTTGTTTTTTGAGGATGAAGATTTTGGTAATATTAAATATAGAATAGAATCTGTGAAGAGAATTAAAAATATGGGAAAATCATTAATCCATATAGATGACTCTAAGAAAAAACAAATATTTACTATTTCTTTTAAACGATTATTAGATATTACTATTGCTGGAGTATTGTTATTTATATTATCCCCATTATTTCTAATTATTGCAATAGCTATCAAACTTGAAACAAGAGGCACAGTTCTTTATACATCATATAGGGCAGGCTTTCATTATAAAGTTTTTAACTTATACAAGTTTCGTACTATGTTCTCAGGTGCTGATAAACTTATGAATAATATTTCAGCAAAAGAAAATATTTATAAAGAAAAAGATACACCATTTATCAAACTAATAAATGATTCTAGGATTACTAAAGTTGGTGCATTTTTGCGTAATACTAGCCTAGATGAGCTTCCTCAATTATTGAATATAATTAATGGAGATATGTCTCTAGTAGGTAATCGTCCTCTTCCTTTATATGAAGCTGAAAAACTTATGAAAGATGAAAGTGTTAGAAGATTCTTAGCTCCTGCAGGCTTAACGGGTCTTTGGCAGGTAAAAAAAAGAGGGAAAAATGATATGTCTGCTCGAGAAAGAATTAAACTTGATGTTTTTTATGCTAAAAAAAAATCCATTATGATGGACTTTTGGATTTTATCTAAAACAATTCCTGCAATGATTCAGCAAGAAGATGTTTAAATAAAAAAATCAAATCTATTAATCAGATTATGTAAAAAAGTCAAATAGTACATAAATATATATGCATATCATAATGATTATTGTTAACTGTATAATATTGACATATTTTGCTTTGTCAACAATATATGTATTATTATTTGCAATAGCAGGAAGGTTTTATAAGAAGAAAAACTATGGTTTAAAAAGTGATAATTCAAAAGCATCTATTGCTGTTTTTATACCTGCTTATAAAGAAGATGCAATAATGTTACCAATTGCTAAACAATTATTATTGAGCGATTATCCTGAAAACTTATTTGATCTAATTGTCATAGCAGATTCATTTAAAAGACAAACAATAATAAGCTTAAAAGAGCTACCTATTAAAGTAGTGGAAGTTTCTTGGGTTAAAAGTACTAAGGCTAAATCTTTAAATTATGCTCTTAATCTTTTTGATGGGAAATATGACATAGCTGTAATTAGTGATGCAGATAACATATTAGAAAAAAGATTTCTGAATAAAATTAATGCAGTTTATCAAAATGGTGCTAATGCAATACAAGGATGTAGAGTCGCTAAGAATCTTAGCACGCCTTTCTCTATACTTGATGCTGCAAGTGAAGCCATTAATAATCATGTATTTAGAAAAGGAGCAAATGCATTAGGGTTATCTTCTGCATTAATTGGTTCAGGGATGGCATTTCAGTATAAAATGTTAAAGGATTTTCTTAATAAGATAGATGCAGTAGGTGGTTTTGATAAAGAGTTACAACTTGAAATAATAGAAAAGGGACATAATATATCATATATAGACGATGCAATAGTATATGATGAAAAAATAGAAAACTCCACTTCATTTGGTAATCAAAGAAAAAGATGGTTGTCAACTCAATTTATATATTTAAGGAAATCCTTTTATAAAGGATTGATAGAATTAAAAAAGGGGAATTTCAGTTATTTTAATCTTTCAATCTTAGTAAACGTTTTCTTGTCAAGAGTACTCACATTAGGAAGTTTGATTGTTCTAACTTTAGGTTATTTCCTATTTGATATAAATATATTATTTAAATTTTATTTATTGCTCCTTTGTATTTATTGCTTTGCACTTTTAATATCTCTTCCTAAAAGAATGTATAATAAGAGAACTTTTTTTGCTCTTCTTAGGCTACCTAAAGCATTTTATATTATGTTATTGTCACTTTTAAAAATTAAAGGGGCAAATAAAGATTTCATACACACTACTCATACAAATACAAGTATTGATAACAGTGCACTACTATGAAAAATGAAATGCAAAGTAAGCCTTTTATTTCAATTGTTACCATTAATTACAATCAATTAAATGTCACATTGGAATTTTTGAATTCTCTTAAAGTATCCAAGTATAAAAATTTTGAAGTAATAGTTGTTGATAATAATTCAGCTTTCAATCCGAAAGAAACAATAAATAAATTATATCCTGAAGTCAAAGTTTTAGTGAATGCTATTAATCTTGGTTTTGCTGGAGGTAATAATTCTGGTATTAACATTGCCAAAGGAGATTATATTTTATTAATAAATAATGATACTGAAATTTCAGATACATTATTAGAACTTTTATTAGTGCCATTTTATCAAGATGAAAGAGTAGGGGTTGTTAGTCCTAAAATAGTTTTTTATCATTCACCTGATCTTATTCAGTATGCAGGTTTTAATCCTTTACATCCAATAACAGGGAGAACATCTGCAGTTGGGAATATGGAGAAGGATTTAGGACAGTATAATTATCTTTCAGAAACCAATGGAGCACATGGGTGTACAATGATGGTAAGTAGAAAAGTAATAGATAATGTTGGTTTGATGCCTGAATTATATTTTCTCTATTATGAAGAATGGGATTGGTCAAAGCAGATAAATAAAGCAGGATATAAAATTATGTACCAAGGAAATGCTATTATTTATCATAAAGAATCAATTTCAACAGGTAAGAACACACCTCTTAAAACTTATTATCATACTCGAAACAGAATACTGTTTATGAGAAGACACTCAAGCCCAAAATCGCTCTTTCTATTTTATGCTTTTTTCTATTTTATAACATTGCCAAAAAATACTTTGAAATGTTTATTTACAGGTCAATTAGAGCATGTTAAGAGTTTATGGAAAGGCGTTTGGTGGAATTTGAAAAATTATAAAATTATAAATATATGAGAATTGGAATTGAGGCGCAAAGACTATTCAGAAAGCGAAAACACGGAATGGAAGTTGTCGCTTTGGAAACTATAAAGGAATTACAAAAACTAAGTCCCAATCATGAAATTATGGTTTTTGTAAAACAGGATCAAGATGTTTGTATTACTTCCACTAACTCTTGTGAACTAGTAGAATTGCCTTCAGCATCTTATCCAGTTTGGGAACAAATATCTTTGAGAAAAGCTTTAAAGTATTATGATATAGATTTACTCCATTGTACAGCAAACACAGCTCCGCTATTTCTTAAGACAAATCTTGTTTTAACACTACACGATATCATCTATTTTGAATCAATATCTTTTTTAGGTAGTTCATATCAAAACTTTGGGAACTTATATCGCAGATTTATAGTGCCAAAAGTAGTTGATAATTGTTCTTGCATTATTACAGTATCACAATTTGAAAAAGAAAGGATATCTGAAACTTTAAATATAAATCCTGAAAAAATAAGAGTTGTTTATAATGCTATTAATCCAAATTTTCAGGTTTATGGTAACAAAACTTTAGAAGAAACAAGGAAAAAATACAAACTACCTGAGAAGTTTGTATTGCATTTTGGAAATACAGCTCCTAAGAAAAATACGATAGGTGCTTTGAAAGCATTTGCTGAAATTAAAAGAAATACGCAGCATGATGATTTGTTTTTAGTTATAACAGATTGTAAGGATCCTTTTATAGATGAAATATTGAAAACGATTAATGCAAAGGAGGTAAAAAAATATATTAAGGTTATTGATCATGTTAATTTTAATGAGATACCTTTTATTTACAATTTGGCGACTGTCTTTATGTATCCTTCATTAAGAGAAAGTTTTGGTATGCCTATATTAGAGTCTATGGCTTGTGGTACACCAGTAGTTACATCTAGTACTTCATCTATGCCTGAAATTGCGGGTGATGCAGCCTTATTGTCTGATCCCTTTGATTACATACAAATTGCTTCATCTATTAATCGATATTTGAATAACTCTGATTTGTATCAAAAAAAGAGAGAGGGAGGTTTTAGACAGGCTAGAAAGTTTAATTGGACAAACAGTGCTAAAGAAGTTTTGAGCATATATAATGAAATTTCAGTATGACATATAATAGAATTATATCAGAGGTTAGTTTCTCTAAAGCAGTTGATATTAAAAGATTGGGATTTATAATAAAAGCTATTGAATCTTATACTAAAGGTGATAGGAAAGTTTTAGATGTGGGGTGTGGCAATGGACTTATTACTATGGAACTTGGAAAAATTGGCTATCAAGTTAAAGGAGTTGATATAAGTAATAAAACTATTGATAAGGCAATTGCTAATAATAATTTAACAAATGTCACATTTGAAGTAGCCGATGTTGAAGTATTATCTATTCAGGATGTAAAGTATGATGTAATCATTTGCAGTGAAGTACTTGAGCATCTTAAAGAACCTGGTAAGATGTTGATAATCTTAAAAAGATTATTAAAAGAAAATGGTATTTTAATTGTGACTGTTCCAAATGGAAAGGGCCCAAGAGAATTATTTATCACAAAACCTATGCAATGGCTAAAAACAAATACTCCTCAGATTTGGGTTATAGTGGATAAAGTTAAACACCATTTAGGTTATGATGGTAAAACAGAGCAATCTGATGCTGATGATCTCACTCATATACATTTTTTCACAAAGAAAAAATTAAATAAATTATCTTCTGATAAAGGATATTCTATTTTAAAGTTTGGTAAGGCTAATTTTTTGGGTGATGTTTTCCCTTTTTCATTTATTATGAAAAAGTCTTTAAAATTACAGTATTTTGACTGTAATTTAGCTGATATTCTTCCTCATTATTTTACATGTGGATTTAATACAGTTTGGAAAAAAAATAATGCATGTTAAAGTCATTCAAATTAAAATATTCTTACTGGATCAACTCTGTTTTTTTTACATTAGCCCAACGGCTTTCTGTGATGTTGGTAGGTATTGGAGCCTTTCTGATTTTGGTAAGAGTTCTTAGTAAAGAAGAAATGGGGGGGTATGCTTTGTTTTTCACTATAATTACAATTTTTGAAGTAACCAGAGATGGTCTAATTAAAAATACCGTAATTCGTTTTATTAATATATCAAATACAGAAGAAATAAATGAAATTCAAAGTGCCGCACTTTTATTAAATATTGCTTATACTCTTTTATTTGTATTAATTATATTAGCTATTTCAGACTTTTTAAGTATGTATTGGCATGCTCCTCAACTAGATGATATGCTATATATTTACTGTATTACTTCTGTAATTTCTGTTTTTTTCTCTCATATTGAATATATCCAACAGGCAAATTTACATTTTAAAGGTATCTTTTTAATTTATTTTGTTAAACAAGGTTGCTATTTCCTTTTTATAGTTATTTCACTTTTTTTAAAAAATATATCACTTTATCAATTAGCTCTATTACAATGTATAGCTGTCTTTATTGCCACTTTTTTTGGTTTTATCTATGCTAGAAAGTTTCTTCTAAAACGTTTTACATTTAGCATTAACTATATTATAAATCAATGGAAATATGGACGTTTTGTATTAGCTACAAATATTAGTTCTCAAACATTACGTACTGTCGACCATTTTATGTTAGCATCTTTGGTCTCTACTCCAGCAGTAGCATTATATAATACATCTGTTAGAATATCTAATTTGCTTGATATGCCTTCAAAAGCTGTGGCTGAAGCTCTATTTCCCAAAAGTGTTCAAAAGTCGACTGATGGAAAAGAACAGGTTGCTCGTTTATATGAACAAACAACTGGAAGTATACTGGCTGTATTAGCGCCAATGTGTTTATTTATTTTTATTTTTCCAGATTTGATTATAAAAATAATTGCTGGAGAAAAATATTTGGATGCAGTGCCTATTTTAAGAGTAGCAGTTATTTACAGTCTATTATTGCCATTCCAGAAACAATTTGGAACTATTATGGATGCTAGTGGAAAGCCAAAAATTAATTTTATCGTGAACTTAATACTGGCAATATATAATATAATTATAGTTTATTTTTTGGTGAAATTGCTAGGACTAATAGGAGCAGCTTATGGATTATTATTGACACTTGTATTAGCTTTAATAATAAATCAAATATTACTTAAAAGGGAGTTTGGTGTTAAAACATCTTCAGTATTGACTCATGCAATGTTTTTTTACCTTGTAGTGATTCGTTTTTTAAAAAAAAAATCAATTAATACATAAAATAAGTTATGGCAGGAAAAAATATTATTTACATTGGATTAGGTACTTGGGATGGAAGTACATCTAAAAATAGTGTGAGATTAATGTCAATATTAGGAGATAATAACAAAGTACTTTTTGTAAATTATCAATATACATTGAAAGATGTAATACTAGCTTTATTTAAAATGAATAGTTTCTCAGTTCCATTGCTGAAAATATTAGGTTTAAATAAGAGAATTGAAGAAAAGAATACACTTAGTGGTAATAAAGTTAATGTACTAACATTATATCCACTTTTATCAATAAATTTTATAAGTCAAAAAAAGCTATTTTTGCTAGCCTTAAAAATTAATAATTGGATATTAAGAACTTGTGTCAAAAAATATATGAAAAAATTGTCATTTGATACAAGTGATACAACTATAGTATATGGTTTTAATCCATTTATGGGAATATATAACATTGGTGAATTTAATGAGAAAAGGAATATATATTATTGTTATGATCAGATAAAAGCTGCTAAGTGGGCTTCTAAGCATGGAGAAGAAGTAGAAAATATGTTTATCAAAAAAGTTGATACAGTAATCACAACATCGAGAGCTTTATATGAAGAAAAAAGCCATTTGAATAAAAATTGTATACTGATACAAAATGGAGTTGATTTTGAATTATTCAACAAAGCCTATTCAGAAGATTGTATTAATACTAATAAAAGTAATCCTGTTATTGGATACGTTGGAGTTATAGATGATAGAATTGACTTCAATTTGATAAAATTTCTTGCAGAAAATTTAACAAATTACTCTTTTAAATTTGTTGGCAAAGTAACAGAAAAGGGAGCTTGTGAAAAAATAATACAAAGTCAAAAAAACATAGAGTTTTTAGGGGAAATTAAATATGAAGAAGTAATGGTTTTTCTTAAAGAATTCGATTTATGTATAATACCTTTTGTTAAAAATGAATTTACTAGAAATATTTATCCTATAAAAATTAATGAATATTTGGCTGCTGGAAAACCTGTAGTTTCTACAGATTTTGCTAATCTACAAGAGTTTGTTCAAATCGTAAGTATTTGTCAATCTAAAAATGAGTTTTTAGATTCAATTCAACAAGAGTTTATATTAAATAACCACGACAAAATAACAAAAAGAATTGAATTAGCAAAGCAGAATTCTTGGGGAAACCGTGCTAATGCTTTTAGTAAATTAATTAGATAAGTGGAATAATTCGTTTATATATGAAGATTATAAAACTAGTTCAAAAAATAATACCTTTTGTATTCTTAATTTTTACAAGTCTTATAGTAATATTTTCTAATAAAATTCCACCTTCAAAATTATGGATAGCTTCTTTTGTAAGTAATTTAGCTCCAATCTTGATTGTATTGTCTATAATAATTTTTATTTATTCTATTATAAATAGAAATTGGATATCTAGTTTATTCCTGTTAGTATTGATATTAATAGGATTCGATCATATTACAACAACTATCCAGTTAAGAAATATTGATTATTCATCAATTTTTACTACTCCAAAGCGTTTTAAAGTATTATCATATAATGTAAGCTCATTTCGTATACCTCCTTTGTTTTCACCAAATTATTATAAAGCTGATAGTAATTTAAATTCAATATTTATTAAAGATTATATTTCAAATAGTGATGCTGAAATAATGTGTTTTCAAGAGTTCTTTAATGATAAAAATTCTAAGTTATATAATAATATAGAGGATCTAGCATCAAATAAAGGTTACAATTATTTCATTTCTAATGAACCAAGCCATAATGGAACTACTAGAGGCTTAGTAATTATTAGTAAATTTCCTATTGTAAATAAATCAAATGTTTTTATAAGTGAAAATGGGTATAATGGTGCTTGTTTTGCCGATGTTGTAACACCTTCTAAAGATACTTTGAGGATTATTAATGCACATTTGGAATCTATGAAAATAAAGGCAATTAATTATGGTTTTTCAGCAAATATATATGGTAAAATAAAATACATACTGTGGGCATTCAAACATGGATCAATTGAAAGAGAAAAACAAATTAGTAAACTTATTAATTGTACAAAATTATCTCCATATCCCATTATATTATGTACTGACTTGAATGATACACCCTATAGTTATACTTATAATGAATTGAATAAAATTTTAAATAATTCTTTTGAATATTCGGGAAGAGGCTTTGACTTTACATTAAATTCGGAATCTTTATTTTTTTTGAGAATAGATAATCAGTTCTTTTCTAAAGAAATAATACCCTTATACTCAACAAGTATACAAAGTTTTAATGCTTCTGATCATTATCCTGTTGAATCAATATATGCAATCGATTAGTAATAGAAGAGCAATATACAATATTAACTTTAGTATTTTTTTTGGTTCATTATATCTTTTATTTCTATTCTTTACAATTAGTAATAATACTTTTTATTCTGGAGATGCAGGAATTAAGTTTTTACTCATAAAACAGTTTGCTACAGGTTGTTTTGATGTTGCTTTAAATTTAGAAGTGCCAGAATGGGTTGAAAATATATGGTTAAAGGGTTATTATCCTTTTACTCAGCCTTTTGTATATTCTAATGGCAAGGAAAATATCGTATCGTTTCCTTTTTTGTTTCAGTTACTTAATATTATTCCATATAAATATTTGGGTATTAAGGGTATGTATATTATACCTATGATTAGCGTTTTGGTAAGCTGGATTTATTTGAAAAGTATTTTAGAAGACATTGGAGTTAATAAAAAATATAGAGAGATAAGTATCTTCATTTTTGTGTTCTCAACTCCCTTTACTTTATATGCTGCTATATATTGGGAACATTCTATTGCAGTTTTGTTTATACTTTCTGGATTAGAAATGATTCTGAAAGAAGACATAAAGTTTCCAATATTAAAGGGAGTGTTTTTTGGATTATCTACTTGGTTTAGACCTGAAGCTATTATTTTTTGTGGATTGGTCATAATTTATCTAACGCTTCGAAACAAAGAAAGCAAAAGGTGTATATTTATTTTACCAGCAATCGCAACGATATTGTTATTTTTTGTAACTAATTATTTAGTATATAATCACTTTTTAGGTATACATAGTTACCAAGTTATACATGAGAAGCATGATAAAATAACACAAGCTTATAATTTCTTTAAGATCGATAGTTATCTTTTAATAAGATATTTTCCATTAACAATAACTAGTATATTTATTCTTAAGCTAAAGCTAAAGAAAAATGATTCAGTTAAACATTTATTTGCAGTTGGCGTAATTTTCATGATTTTAGTTTGCTTTTTTATACCAAATCATGGGGGAAAGCAGTGGGGGCCTCGTTATTTTCTGTTTTTAATACCTTGTATATTAATTGTTATAAGTTTTTTATGGCAAAATATATCAAAAGTCAATCTTACAAATAAGGTTAAAACTATAATATACTATTTGTCAATTTTATTAATAGTATTTGGATGTTATTGGAATACTTATGTTGGATACATTTACATAAGAAATGACTATAAAAATAGAGTGCGACCTGGAATAAAAGCTTTATTAGAAACAAAAAATGAGCTTGTATTAGTAAATGATCAATTAATTGGTCAAGAGTTTACTACTGTTTTTGATAAGAAATATTTTTTTCTAGTCGATAATTCAAAAAAGCTAACAAATCTTATTTCTTTATTAATAAAAGAGAAAAAATATTTTTTCATTTATGCAACAATAGAACCTGAAAAACCAATTGATTTACAAAATAGAGTAAAAACTGTTAATGCACCTTATAAGTATGGAGCTTATTATTTTGCAGAATATGAAATAATTAGTGACTAAATATATAAGTGAGTATGTGTATAATGCTATTATTATGAAAGAGGAAAATACAGAAAATAATTGTCTAGCTTTGTTCGATTTTGATGGTACAATAACTTACAAAGATACTTTTATAGAAATTATTAAATATCAAAAAGGTGTTTTTGACTTTTTTATAGGATTCTTAATTCTCTCACCAATACTTTTATTATATAAACTTAAAATAATTTTGAATTGGAGAGCTAAGGAGATGGTTCTTAGTTATTTTTTTAAAGATATGGATGTAGAGGAGTTTGGTAAAAAGTGTGAAAGTTTTACAAATGAAGTTCTACCTAAATTAATACGACCTGATGCATTAATCCAAATACAAGAGCATTTAAGAAAAGAACATCGGGTTATTATAGTTTCAGCCTCAGCAGATTTATGGTTAAAATATTGGTGTTTCCAGAATAATGTTGAATTGATAAGTTCTAAGCTAGAAAATAAAGATGGTAAAATTACAGGAAAACTATTAGGTAAGAATTGTTATGGTCAAGAAAAAGTTAATCGGATAAAAGAAATAATAAATTTACAATATTATAAATATATTTATGCTTATGGTGATAGTAAAGGAGATAAACAAATGCTATCAATAGCAACAAATTCTTTTTATAAATTTTTTAAATAAATTTTTTGTGATCTTACAAACTGCTAGAGTAGGTTATATTTGCATTTTAAATATATTATTATAATAAAGTAAAATTTTTAGAGTTACTCTATACTACCAATAAGATAAATATGAATGATACTCTAAAGCCAAGTTATGGTATGTAAATTGATATGTTAATGATGGTTAATGAAATATTAATTATTTACAATAAGGTAAAATCACTTATGAATCCATCATTACATATCAGAGTTCTTACAGTTTTTTTTCTGTGTTTACTAAATTTTATTGCATCAGCTCAGCAAACTCCTAAATGGTCTGATGAAGGATATTTTGGCTATTTGGAATATTTACCAAGTGATTATAATGATAATGAGAATAAAAAATATCCTTTACTCATTTTTTTACATGGACAAGGCGAGATAGGAAATGGCACAAGTGATATTTGGAAAGTTGCCAGAAATGGACCTCCAAAACATATCCAGGATGGACATGACATGACCTATACAGTCAATGGAGAAACTCATAAGTTTCTAGTAATATCCCCTCAGTTAGCAGCAAGTAGCTGGCAGGCTAATTTTATTGATAAAGTGGTTGAGCATGCAAAGAAAACTTATAGAGTTGATGAGAATCGTATTTATCTGACAGGTTTGAGTTTAGGAGGATCAGGAGTTTGGAATTATGCAGTAACACATCCCGATAAATTAGCAGCAATTGCTGCTGTTTGTGGCCCTCAAAATGCACAGGGGTTAGCCTGTAATATAGCAGATGCAAAATTACCAGCTTGGGTGTTTCATGGTGATGCTGATAACACTGTAGGGATTTATTATTCGTATAATATGGTTAATGCAATAAATAGTTGTAATCCAGCAGTACCACCAATTTTCACAATTTATGAAGGAGTGGGACATGCTGGTGCATGGCAGAGAGCCTATAAGACCAATAATGAACTTCATACACCTAATTTATACGAATGGCTTTTAGGTAAAAACAGGATTAGATTGATCGTAGAAGCAGGAGATGATAAAACAGTAAACTGGCCAAATAATTCCGTGACACTAGAAGGTTTTGTTTCTTACCCTTCAGAAAACATAAAATCAATAAACTGGACAAAAATAGAAGGTCCTGCTGCTACTTTATCTGGAGTATCATCCTTGCAATTAAGTGCTTCTAATATGTCACCAGGAAAGTATATATTCCGGCTTACAATAGAGTCTACTGATAACACACAAGCTTTTGATGATGTAAGTGTAGAGGTAGTAAAATCAAATCTACCACCAATAGCTAATGCCGGTTCAGATAAAACTATAGAACTTCCTGTAGCTACAACCACCTTAGATGGCACAGGCAGCTATGATGAAGATGGTAATATAACTTCTTATAACTGGCGTCAATTAGATGGTCCTGGAGGATTGACAAATAAAAATATCTTAGTTAACCTTACTCAAAATTCTTTAGCATCAGGAAATTGGAATAACTTTTCAATTCGTCCATTAGCAGGTTTATCCTATAAAGATTTAAAAGATGATGAAGGGATTTCTACAGGTATAGATATTACTTTTGAAACAAACTGGGGGGGTACAAATGAATTAGGGTCTACCACTGGAGATAATTCTGGGGTATATTCTGATAATGTGATGCGTGGTAGTTATTGGATTTCAGGAGGTCTTCATACAATAAAAGTTAGTGGATTAGATGCAAGTTCGACGTATAATTTCACATTTTTTGGTAGTAGAGCAGGAGATGGAGATAGAACAACTATTTATAGGATAGGGGAAAAAGAAGTTACACTTAATGCATCTAATAATAGTTCAGAAACCGTTTCTATTAATTATGTTTCTCCCAGTGCATCAGGAGAAATAGAAATAGAAATAAGTAAAACAGAAAGTGCATTATATGGATATTTAAATGCCTTAGTGATAGAGGGTAATCCAAGTAATATAGTTGATCCATCATCATCACAAATAACATTAAGTGGTTTAGAAGAAGGGGAATATATTTATGAGTTGGAGGTTGTAGATAATGAAGGGGGAAAAGATACAGATGAAGTAAAAGTAACAGTGTTAAAGGGAGATGAACCTGTTAATAATCCTCCTGTAGCAGATGCAGGAGAAGATCAGATAGTAGTATTACCGAATAATTCTATTAGTATTGATGGTAGTGAATCTAGAGATCCAGATGGAGATGGTTTAACATATAAATGGGAAAAGACCTCAGGATCAGATGGAATTACATTGTTAAATACGACTAGTGCAATTTTACAAGTGAATGATTTAAGTGAGGGCGAGTATGAATTCATGCTCACTGTAACTGATGATAAAAATGCAAGTAGTAATGATCTTATAAAAGTATTTGTAAAACCAAATCCGGATTGTAACTGTAATTGTGATTTCACTATCACTACTACTAATAATAAGTATCAGAATAACGGAGATGAAATGGGGGTTAAACCTGGAGATGTTGTATGCATTGAGGCAGGAGATTATCCTTACCTGCGTTTCTATAACTTTGAAGGTTCTGAAAATGCACCAATCATCTTTAAAAATAAAGGAGGATTAGTTAAAGTTTTGGGTGCTGAGGGAGTATATAATGGAATTACAATTAATTATTCAAAATATTTTCGATTTACAGGCACTGGAGATGCTTCCATAGAATATGGTGTAGAAGTAGAAAAAACTTTTTTGGGTAATGGAATAGCGATCAGTACAACAAGTACGAATTATGAGATAGATCATTTAGAAATCCAAAACACAAATTTTGCAGGAGTTATGGCAAAAGCTGATCCACATTGTGATTGGCCAGATTTCTGGGCAAGAAACTATACAATGCGTGATGTGTTTTTCCATGATTTATACATTCATGACACAGGAGGAGAAGGTATGTACATAGGTTATACTTTAGGTTCTATAGATTGTAATGGAGATGAAGTATTTCCTCATGATATTGAAGGTATAAAAGTTTATGATAATATAATTGAAAATTCAGGCTGGGATGGCATTCAAGTGAGTAGGGCAACTAAAGATTGTGAGATATTTGGTAATGTAGTCAAGAATTACGCTTTACAAAATGCGGTATATCAAGATATGGGAATATTGATAGGAGGTGGAACCACAGGGGTAGTTTATAATAATTTAGTAGAGAGTGGTAATGGGCCTGGAATAGTTATATTTGGTAGTGGTAATAATACTGTTTACAATAATATTGTGATAAATGCAGGAAATGGTGATGGAGTAGCAGATGGCATATTTTGTGATGATCGATCAACGATTTCAGGAAGGGGTTTTTATTTTTTAAATAATACTATTATTAATCCATCTCGAAGTGGGATAAGGATATATAGTGATGAAAGTACTAGTAATATTATATATAATAATTTAACAGTTAATGCAGGTTTATCTGGAATTGCTATTAACAATAATGTAGATTATGATTCAGCAAATAACTATTACGAACAAGATATAAATAATCTTTATTTTGAAGATATAGTAAATAAAAATTATAGTCTTACGTCAAATTCACCTGTCATTGATAAGGGTAAAGATGTGAGTAAGTATAATGTAGTATTTGATTATAAGAATGAGGTGCGTTCTTATGGTATAGCAACAGATATAGGAGCTTATGAGTACCAAGGCAGTATTAATCAGGCACCAATTGCAGATGCCGGAAGTAATGCATCCTATACCTTGCCGATAGAAGAGATCTTATTAGATGGTAGTGGTTCAACAGATAGTGATGGAGAGATAGTGAGTTATAACTGGGTTGTTTTATCGGGGCCAACAGGATATGGGTTGAGTAATTCAGAGAGTGCCCAATCGAGTTTGACAGTAAGTTCATCAGGAGAATACTTGATAGAGCTAACAGTGACTGATGATCAGGGAGAAAGTAGTACAGATGGAGTAAAGATTACGGTATTACCAGAGCCAGCCAATGTATTACCAATTGCAGATGCCGGAAGTAATGCATCCTATACCTTGCCGATAGAAGAGATCTTATTAGATGGCAGTAGTTCAACAGATAGTGATGGAGAGATCGTGAGTTATAGCTGGGTTGTTTTATCGGGGCCAACAGGATATGGGTTGAGTAATTCAGAGAGTGCCCAATCGAGTTTGACAGTGAGTTCATCAGGAGAATACTTGATAGAGCTAACAGTGACGGATGATCAGGGTGGAAGTAGTACAGATGAAGTAAAGATTACGGTATTACCAGAGCCAGCCAATGTATTACCAATTGCAGATGCCGGAAGTAATGCATCCTATACCTTGCCGATAGAAGAGATCTTATTAGATGGCAGTAGTTCAACAGATAGTGATGGAGAGATCGTGAGTTATAGCTGGGTTGTTTTATCGGGGCCAACAGGATATGGGTTGAGTAATTCAGAGAGTGCCCAATCGAGTTTGACAGTGAGTTCATCAGGAGAATACTTGATAGAGCTAACAGTGACGGATGATCAGGGTGGAAGTAGTACAGATGAAGTAAAGATTACGGTATTACCAGAGCCAGCCAATGTATTACCAATTGCAGATGCCGGAAGTAATGCATCCTATACCTTGCCGATAGAAGAGATCTTATTAGATGGCAGTAGTTCAACAGATAGTGATGGAGAGATCGTGAGTTATAGCTGGGTTGTTTTATCGGGGCCAACAGGATATGGGTTGAGTAATTCAGAGAGTGCCCAATCGAGTTTGACAGTGAGTTCATCAGGAGAATACTTGATAGAGCTAACAGTGACGGATGATCAGGGTGGAAGTAGTACAGATGAAGTAAAGATTACGGTATTACCAGAGCCAGCCAATGTATTACCAATTGCAGATGCCGGAAGTAATGCATCCTATACCTTGCCGATAGAAGAGATCTTATTAGATGGCAGTAGTTCAACAGATAGTGATGGAGAGATCGTGAGTTATAGCTGGGTTGTTTTATCGGGGCCAACAGGATATGGGTTGAGTAATTCAGAGAGTGCCCAATCGAGTTTGACAGTGAGTTCATCAGGAGAATACTTGATAGAGCTAACAGTGACGGATGATCAGGGTGGAAGTAGTACAGATGAAGTAAAGATTACGGTATTACCAGAGCCAGCCAATGTATTACCAATTGCAGATGCCGGAAGTAATGCATCCTATACCTTGCCGATAGAAGAGATCTTATTAGATGGCAGTAGTTCAACAGATAGTGATGGAGAGATCGTGAGTTATAGCTGGGTTGTTTTATCGGGGCCAACAGGATATGGGTTGAGTAATTCAGAGAGTGCCCAATCGAGTTTGACAGTGAGTTCATCAGGAGAATACTTGATAGAGCTAACAGTGACGGATGATCAGGGTGGAAGTAGTACAGATGAAGTAAAGATTACGGTATTACCAGAGCCAGCCAATGTATTACCAATTGCAGATGCCGGAAGTAATGCATCCTATACCTTGCCGATAGAAGAGATCTTATTAGATGGCAGTAGTTCAACAGATAGTGATGGAGAGATCGTGAGTTATAGCTGGGTTGTTTTATCGGGGCCAACAGGATATGGGTTGAGTAATTCAGAGAGTGCCCAATCGAGTTTGACAGTGAGTTCATCAGGAGAATACTTGATAGAGCTAACAGTGACGGATGATCAGGGTGGAAGTAGTACAGATGAAGTAAAGATTACGGTATTACCAGAGCCAGCCAATGTATTACCAATTGCAGATGCCGGAAGTAATGCATCCTATACCTTGCCGATAGAAGAGATCTTATTAGATGGCAGTAGTTCAACAGATAGTGATGGAGAGATCGTGAGTTATAGCTGGGTTGTTTTATCGGGGCCAACAGGATATGGGTTGAGTAATTCAGAGAGTGCCCAATCGAGTTTGACAGTGAGTTCATCAGGAGAATACTTGATAGAGCTAACAGTGACGGATGATCAGGGTGGAAGTAGTACAGATGAAGTAAAGATTACGGTATTACCAGAGCCAGCCAATGTATTACCAATTGCAGATGCCGGAAGTAATGCATCCTATACCTTGCCGATAGAAGAGATCTTATTAGATGGCAGTAGTTCAACAGATAGTGATGGAGAGATCGTGAGTTATAGCTGGGTTGTTTTATCGGGGCCAACAGGATATGGGTTGAGTAATTCAGAGAGTGCCCAATCGAGTTTGACAGTGAGTTCATCAGGAGAATACTTGATAGAGCTAACAGTGACGGATGATCAGGGTGGAAGTAGTACAGATGAAGTAAAGATTACGGTATTACCAGAGCCAGCCAATGTATTACCAATTGCAGATGCCGGAAGTAATGCATCCTATACCTTGCCGATAGAAGAGATCTTATTAGATGGCAGTAGTTCAACAGATAGTGATGGAGAGATCGTGAGTTATAGCTGGGTTGTTTTATCGGGGCCAACAGGATATGGGTTGAGTAATTCAGAGAGTGCCCAATCGAGTTTGACAGTGAGTTCATCAGGAGAATACTTGATAGAGCTAACAGTGACGGATGATCAGGGTGGAAGTAGTACAGATGAAGTGAAAATTACAGTTATTGCTCCTGAAGTAAGTGTTCCTATAAAAATTAATGCATCTGATGGACTTTATGATAATAAAATTGTTATTTCATGGCAGGGAGATGATAAATACTATTATAAGTTATTTAGAGGCGAGTCTATTGATACAACTCAATTGTTGGAATTAACAGAATGGATAGATATTCAATATTTTGAAGATGAATTAATCATTGAAGGCAAAACATATTATTATTTTGTTAAAAGTGCTTTAAACAAAAAAGGAGACTATAAAAGTGAATTAAGTTATTCAGATTCAGGGTTTAGTAAATCCTATTTATTAGAAGATAGTTTATTATTTGATAATGATTCTTTATATTTTGGGAGTGTAATTGTGAATAAAGATACTTCTAAAGTCATCAACTTAAGAAATCTAAGCAGTAGTAGTATTACTATAGATTCTATTGTTTATCCAAGTGGTTTTATTGGTGATTGGTCAATGGGATATATTGATGTAAATGAAACTAAGGAGTTAATTATAACTTTTAGTCCTTTAGAAGTCAAGAATTATATTGATACTATATGGTTTTTAAACAATAATGAAATAAAGATTTTAAAAGTTATAGGAATAGGAAAAGAGGATGTTGTAAATTCAATTCAAAGCGAAATAAAAAACTTAACAACTGTTTATCCAAATCCATTTAATGAAAAATTAAATGTTTATGTAAAAAATTCGTATTTGGGAAATGTTAGTTTTAATATTTTTGATCTAACTGGACAAACTATTTATAATGAGGAGAGGAATAAAAGTATATTTGAAACTATTTTCTCAATTAAATTGCCTGATCACCTAACTACAGGCATGTATTTTATTCAAATTAAGTTTGGTAAATATTATTATTTACAAAAGCTATCTAAAGAGGTTATTCTATCTAATTGATTTATTAGTAGTAATCTATGATTAAAATTAATATATTTAAGAACTAGATAATTTCCATAAAGCAAATTTGTTGTCTAAATATCTATACTACATAATAAATATCATTATGTAGCTCTTCAAAAACTATTTCCAATCACTTCATAAAACCTTTTTTGTAAAAGGATGTATTTCTTACAAAGAAAGGTTAAATAAATTTACGATCATTTAAATTTGTTTATTTTATCATGACTAATAACAGAACTAAGCTAACCTATAGTAATAACGATAATATTATTGTGGTAGGAAATTTATCAGATAGTTATTTTGCAATTGATATCGCTGATTTTCTAAAGCAAAAAATTGACTTTTCAGATCTAATAATGCTTAAAACGTTTGCTAATTCTGAGTTTTGCCCTAGGTTTACAGTTCATGATGAAGAAGATTTTTCTACTATTGGTTCTACATTATCTGGCAAAACGGTGATTATAGTTTCAGTACATCGTGATCAATTTTCAAGAAATGAATTGGCAATGCGTAACTTTATTATCGCTCGTGCTGCAAAAGATAATGATGCAAAACAAGTAATATTAGTCGAACCAGAGTTGTTTTATTCTGCCCAAGACAGAGGACCAAAGACGAGTCATGGAAAAACAGAATTTGATAGAGAGTTAGCGGATTTATATAAATTTAATGGGCAACCTTTTACAGCAAGACTCTACGGAAATCTACTTAAAAGTGCAGGAGTAGACATAGTAATTACCGTTCATAATCATAGTGTTTCTACTCAATATGAGTATACAAGTATTTTTGGTGAAAATAACTTTGTTAATTTGTTCCCTGATAAAATTTTCAACTATTATATACATAATTCAGGAATGGTAGATCCTTCTAGTGTTGTTCTTGTAGCTCCAGATAAAGGTGCTGCTGATTTTGTTGGATGTGTAGCTAAAGCTAATAGTTCTAACTTTCCTATTGTAATTATGGATAAAATCAGAACTGGAGAGAGGAAGGTACATATGTCTGTTGCTCAACATTCTCAGTATCCATTATCCTATATAAAAGATCAATATGTTATTGTATTAGACGATATGGTAAGAACAGGAGGTACTATTGTTAGTTGCTGTAAACTTTTAAGAGAATACAACCCAAAAAAAATAGTGTTTATTTCCACGCATTTTCATAGTTCTGAAGAAACAAAGATAAATTTATCTACTCCTTATATAGATGAAATAATTACAACAAGTACAATTCCTTCTATTTTAAATAGAGATAATCAAGGAAGATTAAGAAAAAAAATGGCTGTACTTAAAATTAACAAGTGGATAGCTTCATATTTAAATAAAAGATTAAATCTAAATGTAGATTTACAAGACCCTTTATATATAGAAAATATTTCAGATAAAAACCCTAGGTCAGATGCTTACTTATATGCATGATATTGTAAGTATTTTTGTGTAAAGACTTTTCTTAAATCAAGTTTTATTAATTTTAGTAAAAAACTGATATTTGATAATTTTACAATGCTGTTAAAATATATAATATTTGCAATTATTTCTACCTTCTTTAATATTTTAATCCAAGCACTTTCATTGTTTTTGTATAAAGGTGTTTTTGATTTGCAAATAGCAATTTTATGTGGAACTGGTTTTGGCTTTCTATTAAAATATTTTTTAGATAAGAAATATGTTTTTTATCATACTACAGATGATATAAAGAAAGAGGGAAAAACATTTGGCTTGTATACTTTAATGGGAGTTTTTACAACTTTAATTTTTTGGTTTACAGAGATGCTATTCAATTTTCTAATTGATTATTCTTGGTCTAAATATTTAGGTGCAATTATTGGACTTGGAATAGGATATTTCATTAAGTATCAATTAGATAAAAAATATGTATTTTACTAGGATATTTTGTGTTAAAAACACATTAATTCTATAACAAATAAAAGTGGCTATTATCACATTTTATATCACTGTTTCTACAGTTAAAAATTATTCATATATCATTATGAATCTCTTGTATAACTTTCGATAGCTACATACAGGATGGTGCAAGTAGTTTTTTACAAGATTACCCATAAATAAGTATTACTGTTAATAAGTGTTAGTGGTACATAATTATTGTTTTAATTATTTATAATTTCATACATGTGTGTCAAGAGCTACTCAAATAATTTTTTGAATAAGAATAAAGTATCCAATCATCAATTATCTTCCTTTTTGAGATTTTTATAATTGCATTATTGATAAATGTCATGAAAAAAATACTACCATTATTAATCTTATGTAGTGTTTCATTAAGTATCAGTAATCTTTGGGCACAAGCTGGTAGTGCCTTAGATCCAGATGATACAGTTATTACTTATGATTCAGAAAATCCACCAACCTTTCCACCTAGATATACTATTGGTAAATGGGTAAGAACTGAACGAATGAGTTGGGATACAGATTCATACAAAAGTTATATTTATGAACTTATTCCTTTTCGGTTAAAATTCCCTAAAAACTATGACCCCTCTAAGAAATACCCTCTAATGTTATTTTTTCATGGTAGAGGTGAAAAACCAAATACTTTATATGATGATGAAGGTAATGAAATATTAAATTTCTATGATAATGAAAACTCCTTAAAACATGGAGGTCAGAAAATGATGCAAGCAGTTGATAATGGTATTTATGATGGATTTTTATTATATCCACAATCCTTGTCGGGAGGTTGGGCATCAAGTAATAACCATAAAGTAATTGGAGAATTACTTGAAATATTAATTAATGAAGCTAATGTTGATGAAAATAGAATTACAGTACATGGTCTATCTGCTGGAGGTAGTGCAACTTTTGATTTTACAAGTGCGCTTCCAAAATTAGTAGCAGCAGCGCTTCCTATGAGTGCTTCTACTGGGCAAGATTTTACAGATGAACTTTTTACACCGATGTGGCTAGCACATGGTGCTTTAGATACGTCTCCTTATCCAAATGCTACTGCTGCAGTAGCAGCAAGAGCTCAAGCTCAAGGAGCTAATTTTAGATATACATTATATGAAGATTTAGGACATTCAGTATGGAATAGAGTATGGAATGAGGAAGATTTCTTCCCATTTATGATTAGAGGTAACAAAACTAATCCTTCAGTTTTATTTGGACAAACTGAGTTTTGCCCTAATGTAACTTTTAATGTTACAATAGGAGTTACAAATGGATTTGATGGCTATGAATGGAGAAAAGATGGAGTGGTAATTTCAGGGGCTAATACTCATACAATAAATGTAACAGAATATGGAGTATACGACGTAAGAATAAGAAGAGGAAATAACTGGTCTTATTGGTCACCTATTCCAGTAGAGATAAAAATAAAAGAGGAAACCCAAACACCACCAATAGCAGTATCTGGAAATATGAGTCATATAATACCTTCTCCAGATGGTCATACATCGGTGATGCTTGAGCTACCTGAAGGGTATGTCGACTATGAATGGAAAAAGGTATCAACTAATCAAGTAGTAGGTACAGAAAGAATATTAGAAGTATTTGAACCTGGAGAATATATAGCAATTGTAACTGAAGAAAATGGTTGTTCAAGTAATCCATCAGAACCTTTTAACGTAATAGATGCAAATGGTGTAAATGCACCAGATCCTGCAGTGGGTTTATCTGCTAATCCTCTATCTAAAACAGAAATAGAATTAAATTGGAGCGATAATCCTAATGCTGCATATGATGAGACAGGGTTTGAAGTATACAGAAGTGAAAATACAGGAGGAAATTATCAATTAATACAAACTGTAGATGGTAATATTTATGAATATGTTGATCAAGATTTAACTGCGGGTACTTCATATTATTACATTATAAGAGCAATAAATAATGAAGGAGCTTCAAATATTTCTGGAGAAGCTGAAGCAACGACTAATTCAGATAACAATGCTCCAACAGCTCCATTAAATTTAATTGTTACACAAACTTCTACATCAAGTATAAGTATAGCCTGGGAAGAAGCAACAGATGATGTAGCTGTATATGCTTATAATATTTATGTAAATGGAAGTAAAGTTTTAGTAAAACAAGCTGGGGAAACAACAGCTAATATATACAATTTACAAGCAGAAACAATTTATAATATAGCTGTAAAAGCCCGCGATGAAACCGGTAATGAATCTCCTTCAAGTAACCAAGTTACAGTAGCTACTGTCAATAGTGGGTTATATTATTCCTATTATGAAGGTAGTTTTAGTAATTTAGATCAGCTTGACGCTGCTGTTCCTGTTAAAACTGGTACAATTGATAATTTTGATATTAGTCCTAGAGAGCAAAACACAAATATAGCTTTTAAATGGGAAGGGAACATAACTGTACTTGAGTATGGCGAATATACTTTTTATACTGAATCCGATGATGGTAGTGAATTATTTATTGATGGGACTCAAATCGTATTCAATGATTACAATCAGGGTATGACTGAGAGAAATGGAAGTATTACGTTAAATGAAGGTAGTCATTTTATAAAAGTGTGGTTTAGACAAGGTAGTGGTGGGTATGGAATAAATGTGAGATATCAAGGTCCAGGAATAAGTAAGCAACTTATTCCTACATCAGTATTAAAAGATGATTTCGAAATACCTGGTGAGCCTCCAGCATTTCCTACAAATCTTACAGCAACAGTTATTTCTTATAATCAAATTGATTTAACCTGGGTAGATAACAGTGAAATAGAAACTGGATTTCATATTTTTAGAGCAACTAATCCAGCAGGGCCATTTTATCCTATTGTAATTACTAATGCTAATGTAACGACCTATAGTGATACTGGCTTAGACCCAGAAACAACTTATTATTATAAAGTTTTGGCATTAGGTGAATATGGCGATTCAGGATTTTCAGATGAAATTAACACAGGGTTAGTATATTCCTATTATGAAGGTAGTTTTAGTAATTTAGATCAGCTTGACGCTGCTGTTTCTGTTAAAACTGGTACAAGTAATAGCTTTGATTTAAGTGTTAGAGATAGGGATACAAATATGGCTTTCAAATGGGAAGGACAAATAAGTATTCCAGCAGATGGTGAATATACTTTTTATACAAGATCTGATGATGGTAGTGAATTATTTATTGATGGGACTCAAATCGTATTCAATGATTATAATCAAGGGATGACTGAGAGAAATGGAAGTATTACTTTAACTGCAGGTATTTATCCTATAAAAGTATGGTTCAGACAAGGTGGAGGTGGATATGGTCTTGAAGTACGTTGGGCAGGACCAGGAATTGACAAAGAGTTAATTCCCGAAGGTGCTTTGAGAGATGCTGATATAAATACGACAACATTAGCATTACCTGGTGGTCCAGAAGCTCCATCAAATTTTGTGGCTACAGCAATTGCTACAGATAAAATTTCTCTTTCTTGGATTAACAATAGTGATAATGTAGATGGAATTAGAATATATAAATCTATAAATACTAATAGTAATTATATACTACAAAATACCATTTCTTCGGAAAGTACTTCTTATACAGATGAAAATTTATTTACTAATGTAACCTATTATTATAAAGTAGTTGCTTATAACGTAGGAGGTAGTTCTGAATCAGAAGAAGCATTTGCCACAACACTTAATAATCCACCTGTATTAACAGAAATTGGAAATTTAAGTATGAGGTTTGATGCTAGTCTTGATATTATTTTATCATCTAGTGATCCTGATCAAGAAGACTTGGCCTTATCAGTAACGGATTTACCATCTTTTGCAAGTTTCCAGGATCATAATGATGGTACAGGTTTAATTACATTAAATCCATTAGTAGATGACATAGGAGAGCATATTTTCATCGTAAGTGTTTCAGACGAAAATGGAGGAGTAGATACAGAAACTATTTCATTAATAGTTAACGGAAATTACATTCCAGAGTTAGATGCACCAACGCAGCTTGATCTCGTTGAAGGTAGTGTAGATGAAATAATTCTTACTGCAAATGATAATAATTTAGAGGATGAATTAACATGGGAGGTAAATGGCCTAACAAGTTTTATGATATTTACAAATAATAATGATAGAACAGCTAGTATTTCGATAGCACCAGATTATATCCATGCTGGAACATATACAGTAACTATCAATATTAATGATGGCAATGGTGGAAGTGTGACTAAATCCATATCAATAAATATTTCAGATGTTAATCCTACTAAAAATATTGAAAGAACAATTTTAGTTAATTTTAGCTTAAATAGTAATGCACCAGCACCTTGGAATAATACATCAAAACAACCTCAGATAAACGATACTTTTAACAATTTTATCGATGATAGCAACACTAATACAGGTGTTGGAATGACTTTATTAACTTCTTGGGGGGAATCTTTTAATGGAGGAGCAACATCTGGTGATGATTCTGGAATCGTACCTGATGCCGTCCTTAATGAATACTGGTGGTTTGGAATTTGGTGGGCACCACAGAGTGTACAAATAGAGCTTTTTGGCTTAAACCCTAATAGAAAATATAATTTCAAGTTTGTGGGAAGTAGTACATATGTTTGTTGTGGCTATACTGAAAACGGTGAAACTAATTATGCTATCAATGGTCAAGTTGCTTCTGTAGATGTGCATAATAATACTAACTCCTATGCAGAATTAACTGATTTGCTACCTGATAGTGATGGTAATTTGATAATAGATATGACTAAAGGCAATGGTGCTACTATTGGTTATGTAAATGCAATGATTATTGAAGAATTAGAAGCATCAGGAGATTTGCCTGCAGCTCCTTTAAACTTAGTAGCTGAGTATTCTAGCGATACTGTAAATCTATCATGGCAAGATGTACCGTTTAATGAAACAGGGTTTGAAATTTTCAGATCTACTTCTTTAAATGGGGATTATTCAAAAATAAATATTGCTGCAATCCCTGCCAATACTACTTCATATTCAGATGGTAATATCGTGGATAATCAAACCTATTTTTATAAAGTAAGAGCATTTAATGAAAATGGGGTGTCGGAGTTCTCAAACACCACAGAGATATTGATCCCTAATAAGGCACCATTGATTGTACCTATCAATGATATATATATGTCGTTTAATAGTACATCTTCAATTGAAGTATCTGTTGAAGATAGTTCTCCTATAATCTTACAAGCTATTGACCTTCCTGGATTTGCTTTATTTAGTGATAATGGTAATGGCACAGGTAGTTTTATATTATCTCCTACTTCTAATGATCTTGGTTTGCATACTGTTACGTTAGAAGCAGAAGATTCAGAAGGTTTAGTAAGTACTTATGCTTTTGATGTTTATGTGGGAGATGATCAAACTAGAACAGTTTCAATAAATTTCAGTAAAACTGAAATTGCTGACTATCCTTGGAATAACACCCAAAAAGACCCTGTAGTAAACGATTATTTTGGAAATCTAAAAGATGACTTAAACCAAAATAGTGGAATAGGTATTAGATTACTCACTTCATGGGGAGAAGCAATTAAATCAGGGGCAGTAACAGGTAATGACTCTGGAGTTGCTCCTGACGCTGTACTCAGCGAATACTGGTGGTTTGGTAATTGGTGGGCTCCAGAAAAAGTAACAATAGAAGTGGATGGTTTAGATAATTCCAAAGTATATAATTTCAAGTTTATTGCAAGCAGTACTTTCTCAGAAGGAGAAACGAAATATATAATAGGTACTGAATCAGTATTATTGGATGTTTGGAATAATACTAGGGAATTAGTACAAATATCAGGGGAATCACCGATAAACGGATCTATTTTAATTGATATAGAAAAAGCCTCTGGGGTTGACATAGGATATATAAATGGAATGATCATTGATATTAACGAAGCTTCATTTATGCCTAAACCAACAAGTCTAAAAGTAAAGGCATTGTCAACAAGCGAGCTTGGTGTATCTTGGTTCGATAATACTGCTAATGAATCTGGGTTTGAAGTATACAGATCAGCTACTGGTGGAAATAATTTTGAGTTGATTGCTACTACTTCGGCAAATGCTACATCTTTTATAGATTCAGGTCTTCCGTCTAATTCTACCTATTATTATAAGGTAAGGGCTATTAGACATGAAGGACAATCTGAATTTAGTAGTGTAGTATCTGGAACAACAATAGACTATGTAATATTAGTCAACTTTAATAACTTGGCAAATCAATTCAATGCACACCAAAATGCTCCTGCTCCATGGAATAATACCAATAGAGTACAACCTGATGAAGGATCATCACTCAATAATCTTATTGATACCCAGAATCAATCCACAGGAATTAATATTACCTTTGATGACGGATTTGATGGAGATTTTCCTGATGCTACAGTGACTGGAGATGACTCAGGTATTTATCCTGATGATGTGTTGTTGTCATTTTATTACATATTCCCAGGAAGAACTGCAACAATCACTATAACAGGACTCCGTTATAGTTACCTCTATGACTTTAAGTTTTTTGGCAACTGGCATACCGAAGCGTCTGCTACTTATAGTGTGAATAATGAAAGCATTACATTACGAACCACTAATAATCATAGTAACGTTGCAGTTATTGAAAACCAAACACCAAATGAGTTTGGCGAAATGCAAGTTATTGTTAGTGTACCACAAGGGTCTCCAGCAGCTGTCATTAATGCTATGGAAATAATTGGCAAGTTAAATCCAAATGCAGCTAATTTGAGAAACGCAGCTAGTGGTCAATTGATTAAAGACCAAACTATATCAGACACAGGAAAAGTGGGTGTATACCCTAATCCCTTTATAAGCGAATTAAATATAGAGTTTGGGGATATAGAAAATACTGAAAGTAATTTAGAGCTTTTCATTCATGATATTTCAGGAAAGACGGTTTACCAAAAAAACATCAATTCCAAAGAGTTAAGTAGTGATAAAGTTTATAGAATAGAACTTGGAAATATAACACAAAAAACAGGTACTTATATTTTGACAGTAAAGTCTAATTTATACACTAAACATTTTAAATTAATTAAACAATAACACTAAACTATTTGAGTTTAATAGGTAGCCTGTATTCCATTCCAAGGCTACCTATTTTATTTTTAATTAGGTAGGTAAAATGATGAAAACAGATAAGTTTTTTGAACTGAATAAAAGACTTCTACTATTACTGATATTATTTTTCTTTTTTGGACTTGCTTGGATTAATCGTTTTATACAAGATGACGCACTTATTTCATTTCGTTATGCAGAAAATTTTGCAAATGGAGAAGGACTGGTTTTTAATGAAGGTGAAAAAGTAGAAGGTTATACAAATTTTTTATGGGTAATAATGGAATCAGTTTTTTTCAAACTAAACCTACCCATAGTTCCATCAGTTCATATATTGAGTATTATATTTTTTATAGGTTCACTCCTGTTTGTTTATTTATTAGTTGACAAGCTAATTAATTATCCACTTTTTTCACTTTTCACCATATTACTAGTAGGGGTTAATCCAAGTTTTTTGGCTTATGGCACTGGAGGCTTGGAAACTCAATTACAAGCTTTTTTAATATTGGTTTCTTTTTATTTATATACCAAAATATATCAAGCTCAACAATCACCTAATAAAAACTTTTTTTTATTAGGTGTCATATTTACTCTTTTACTTCTGAATAGACTCGACTCGGCAATTTTAATACTATTAATGTCTTTTGCTCTAGTAAGTTTTCATTTATCTAGGAAAGACAGGTCAGGTTTAAATAAAATATTTGTGACGTATTTTTTGCCAATACTTATTACAGTATGTTGGTTCTTATGGAAGCAAAGTTATTATGGAAATGTGCTTCCAAATACATTTTATGTCAAAGCGGTATCTAATGATATCTTATTTCTAGTAATTAGAGGGGCTTTCTTTGTAATGCTGTTTGTGGGGTTACATTTTTTTCTTCCAATAACGTATCTTTTTTTCTTGAAATGGAAACTTATTTTCGGCAATATCAAAGAAGTCTTTTCTTTTAGTCCAATAAATATTATGACAGGATACGTTTTTTTACATGTTTTGTATATAATAAAAGTTGGAGGAGGTTTTATGGAATTTAGATATTTTATCCAAATTACTCCACTTATTTACATACTTTTATTAACTTTTATTGTTTTGTATATGAAGAAAAACACTGCATATATTTGTATTTTTCTTCTCTTTGTAAATCCTATTATAGGAAAAGCTGTGATGCCTAATTATATTTTTGGCATTGAGTCTATCGAAAACCTAAGTAATCATCTATACAATGAAAATGAAGACTGGGTAACTATTGGGAAAAAACTTAATACATATTTTGGGACGGATAGTAATGTGACCATAGGAGTTAACCCCGCGGGTGCCATCCCTTTTTATTCAAAACTTAAAAGTATAGATATGTTAGGATTGAATGACAAATGGATAGCAATCAATGGACTTCCATATCGGAGAACTCCAGGTCATTTTAAAATAACTTCTTTAGATTATCTTTTAGAGAGAAAAGTAAATATTGTCATAGGAAAACCTATCATGGTTAATAATAATTTTCTCGAGATAGAAAGGGATAAATATTCGTTAGCTTATTTGAAAAAGATATTGCCTACAATAGATATAGAAAGTTTTTCAGCTCCACAATATATACTTGAAATACCAATTTCAAAAAACTATACTTTAGTAACATGGTATTTGATAAAAAACCCTGTAATTGATAATCTAATCAGTCAAAATAAATGGCATAGTGGAGTTGTTTATTAAAGTTAGGGCGTACTTAGTTTAACGATTAATGACTAAACTCTAATAAGCATAGCAAAAAATTGCCTGAAAACATTGTTATATTTGGCAACTTGGGTTTGTATACTAACTTGTCATATTACTATAATAAAAATTTTCCTGATATACAAATGTTAGCAAATGATACCAGCTCTTAACGGTTTTAGGTTTATTCTTTTTTTTATAGTTTACCTTTATCATATCAAGGTATTAGAAGGTGGATATATAGGAGTGCAAGGTTTTTTCGTACTTTCGGGTTTCTTATTAACACCAATTTTAGTAAATACAAAAAAAAATACCAATACACTTTTTGAATATCTTAAAAACTTTCTTGTAAGGAGGTCCTTAAGGATATTCCCTCTGTATTATCTCTATTTAGGAGTTATTTTCATCACAATAATTGCTTTTAATCTTGATAGTTCTCCTTATTTTGAATCACTAAAGAGCCAGTTGATATTTGGCTTGTCCTACACATATAACTTTTATCATCAAACAGCTTTTTGGGAACACAATGTGTTTATTGTACATTTCTGGTCATTGGCTGTAGAAGAACAATTCTATCTTTTTTGGCCTCTTCTTATCTATCTATTTCCATCTCGTCGGCTTTCATTTATATTGATCGTTATTATTGCATTAGGACCAATATTACGATTTTTTCTAGCCTCTATTAGTGATATGAATATCTTTACATTCTTAATAGACAATAGAAACATTTTCGTCTATTTGTCTACTATTTCACATATCGATGCTTTTGCAATCGGAGGTTTATTTGCAACAAATAAATCATTAAGTATCAATATAAAATATCTGATATTAATTTTAATTCTCGTGTTAACTCTTGGTTATATCACAAATATAATATCCACCAACTCTATCAACTGGTCTTCACTTGGATACCCTGAATACATGACCAATTCTTATAAGTTTATTTGGGGATATTCATTGGTTAATTTATGTTTTGCTGGCATTATTTTAAACATTAAAAATGGAGGTCTTTTTAGCTCTTTCCTTAAGAACAAACAATTGACTTTGTTGGGAAAGATAAGTTATGGATTGTATGTTTATCATTATGGTGCAATCTACTGTGCTGGTTTCGTTCAAAAGAAACTAGAGAACTATGTTCCTGATTGGCTATTAGATACTAGAATTATAGCGTTTATAATAACGGTAATTATAAGTTATGTATCCTATTTCTATTTCGAGGAAAGGTTCATAAAATTAAAAGACAAAATTGCTCCTAAAAAAAAATAGTTCTTGTAATAGAAGGCTAACCTTGAAAATATCTATTTGTCGATATACAGCAGAATATAAATATTAAAAACAGCATTCTCAAAATAGTGGGCTTCTCCATTTTTTAGGATTTTTCTTAGAGCTATCAAACAACAAGAAAAGACAATGCAATTAACGTACCTGTAAATATCCACATTACTTGTGGATAACCTAACCTGTGGTTTATACTGTTCGTAATGATTAACTAATTTTATAAATTATTACAATCCATCTATTCAGATTAAGCCACTGTCCTAAATTTGTGAAGCCTACAGATTGACACACTGATGCTAAAATCAAAAGAGTATATATCCAAAATATACTATATTAAAATAATTGAAATAATTACAAACTCTACTCGATTTCTTTTCTTAGGTACTTAATTAGATATTAATGATATTCACAACTTCTAGTATTACTTCAAATATCGATTCTCAAATTGAAAATGCTAAAATAGAAAATTGGAAAGATGTTGCAAACAATTACTATTCTACTTCTTCAAGTTTTAAACCAATTAAAGCTTCTAATACTATCTTAGCATTTAAATAAGCAGTTTCTGCGCTTATTTTAGCTGCCCGCTGAGCATTATATGAACTTATGGCATCATTATATTTTTCTAAAGTTAATGAAGTTTTTTTAAATTGATCTTCTGCAAGTAAGTATCGTGAATATTCCTCTTCTGTTGCTTGTAGTTGAATTTGTAAAAGTTTTTCACTCATTAAAAAATTTTGGTAAGTAGAAAGAACCCTAGCCCTTAATTGAATTTTTTGATTTTTTAATTGTTCTTCTGCAATAACTTTATTTGCCTTTGCTGTTTTAATACTTGATGGGTATGATACAAACGTCCCAAGAGTTATACCAAGAGAAATGTTATACCTAGGAAAGTATATATTCCCTTCTAATTCTGGTGGAGGGTTAATGCTAAACTCATTGAAATTACTTGATATCGATATATTACTTAACCAATTCCATTTACTAGTTTTCATCTGAGTTTCTGCCTCCTCTAGTTGCACTTGTAATATTTTATTTTCAGGAAGGTTCTCCCACGCCAACTGCACAAGTTTTTCGCTAAATTCTAATGGTCCAGGAGCGTCCTTTGGAATAATTATCTTATTATAATCTACTGATTGTCCATATAAATTTCTAGATATACAAAATAAAGAAAATATAATGAAAATTCTCATACTTTTCATAAATAACAATGTTTACACTTATAAATAACTTAATTCATAAAATTAAAAACTTAGTGTTTTACCAAAAATCTTGATTTACTTTTGTGAGATATATTGTACCAAACTGAAGAAAAAGTACTAATCTAAATACCCAGGGGTATGAATTTTTGTATTTTGAAACAATAAAACTTGCAACAAGCATACATATATATGGTACAAAGAAAAGCCAGAGTCTAGCTGCTTCACCTTTAGTTTTTCCAAAAAAAACAAGTACTAGCAGGGATAATAAAATGACAATTGGTTGTGCTAAATTCAAAGATATTGTTTTAGTAACAATTATTTTTTTTAGGAAATCTACAGTATTTTTAGAATACAAAAACATTATTGGAACACCCACCCAAACAAAAAACTCTAATAGATTAAGAACTCCAAAATAAATAGTAGAATACAAACCTTCATTCCAATGTTTCCATGATTCATGAAAATAAGTTGCATTTCTATACCTCAATATAATATTGTAATCAAAAACAAGTATGAAAAGTAAACTAGTTAGCAAAAATCCTAATCCTTTGAAAATTATAATTCTAAAAAAAGTCGGTCCAAAATACTTATTATCGTACTGTTTTGATCCAAAAAAACAAATTGCTATTAAAATAGGAAAGATAAAAACTAAACCAAATGTAAACCATATAGCTATATAAGTCATTACTCCTGTAAATAAAGCCCATAGTAAGTTATTTTTTTTTATTGCGATAGTTCCAAACATAATTGCTAGCATAAAAAGAAAAGGAAATATAACCTGATCAGTATGTAACGTGATTAAATTTACAGAAGGGATAAATAAATATAAAGTACAAGCTAAGATGGCAATATCTTTATCATACAATATACTGGTGGTATAGAATATAGGAATTAATACAAGAAAAGATATTAAAGGCCAGGTATAGGTTGCAAAGAGTGTTAGTTTTTCAAATTGACCTTCTATATCAGAAAAAAAGGCATCCATAAAATTTAAGTTGGCTACTTTTCCTGTTATAACATAAAAAAATAAAGTTCCAGGAGGTTTACTGTTAGGAAAAAGACCAAGTTTGTTTTTTTGTAATAATGATTCATAATTAGATAATAAATAATAGATATCATCTTGTTCTATGGCAACCTTTGCAAATTCAGAATGTCCAGAGTTCTCAATCCTATCTTTAATTGCATTTATGCCTTTTCCTTCTAAAAAGGAAAAGGTAAATTGCATGCATGTACCTATGACTATAAGTATAAAAACTTTGAGTTTATATTTTCTTTTTGCCATAAGCACTACATTTATAATAAAAAGAAAAGATATTAAAACTGCAATTTGTAAAAGTGACCCTTGTTGTTTTGGAATAAAATCCCAAAACCAACCAGGTAAACTTGTGAAAATAGTCAAGTTAAAAAAAAGAATACTCCAATGAATTATGGTAATAAAAAACATAATCAAAAGTTGGAATTTCTGATGTTTAGGAAGAATAGTTTTAGTAAATAAATTATGCATAAAGTTTGATGTGTTTAGAATAGCTTATTTTGATTATAAAAACAAATAGATATATTCATAATACTTAGTTTATCTAAAACTATAAGTTTATTAAGAATCTGGAATTAATAATTCTTCAGATTTCTTTTTTAAAACTCCTATCACAGCAAATAATACAAACAAAAAAATTCCTAGAGGGTGTTGGAATATCACTTTCTGTGTATACATTGAAATTAAACATGAGAATATAAAAGCTACAATAGAAAGTATATATACTTTTATCTCTTTATTTCGACACCTATAATAAACATTTACACCACTACTAAGAATTATAAAAAATAACATCATATAGATAAATAAACCAATCCATCCTATTTCTAATGCCATTTTCAAAAAGCCGCTATCAATATGTATAGCATTTAATTCATGACCTTTATTATATCGAAGGCCAAAGCCTCCTGATGTTTCAAGGCCTCCTCCAATTGGATGTTCATAAACATAAGCTTGTGAAGCTGCTCGTTTTGTATCTCTAAACTTAAGTGATGCATCCTCAGAGCCAACAAAAGCGGTTCTGATTCTATTTATATGCCTATTACCATATATTGGAGCATAAAGAGTTATAATGAAAATAATTGAAAAAATAAAAAACACTATAAATGTTCTTCTATTTTCAATTGTCATTAAAAAATACAATAAAAATCCTGCTGGAATCATAGCATAAGCAGTACGAGTACCTGAATAAACCATTCCTAATAAAATAAGTATTCCTGCTACTATCAGAATTATTTTCTTTTTTAACTTAAAAGGACCAGTAGCTAAGACAAAACATACAATACTGCTTGGAGCCATAACAACACCAAAAAGGGTTGGATCAGAAAACACAGAAAACTTCCTCATATATCCTGCATGTAAAAAAGGAACTTGTCCACTTAGATATGTAGTAATATTAATCCATCTTTCTTCCATATCCATAAATCCAAACCACTCTTGAGTACACCCATATAATGAAGTTAAAGAACAAAGTATTATCCAAATATTTAATAATCTTCTTATTATATTAATATCATCTAATAGCTTTACTGCCATAAAATAACATAATACTAAAACAAATAATTGGCGAGCATTAACAAGCCAACCAGCATAACTTAATTGATTAGGATTAAATATTTGAATAAATATGTATAGTAAATAAACTAATAATGCAATGGATACTGGGTTCACTAAATTAGACCAATCTTTTTCGATTGAATCTAAATCTTTCTTTAACTGTCCCAAAAATGACAGAACAATTAACATATCTATAATTGAGGATATTGGTAGATCTATTATCCGAAAATAAATACCTAAAAATCTATATAAGTAAAAAATAAAGAAAGATATAACTATCGATATGATAAATGTTATTTTAGGTTCTATGAAACAAAATAATAGTATAATAAGAGAAATGGGTGTTATTATAATAATGTAGCCAATATTAATACCATATTTAATATTTAAATAAATAAAAAGAGTGGAAACCATTAGCAATAAAATTGCAAATAACGAACTATAAATTTTTTCTATTGAATAATTATCACCCAAAGTTTTTAAAAAAAAATTATTTTAATAAATAAAAACGAAATAACAACCAAGACGAATATTATCACCAATAATTCTATAAATTTAGAAGAATCTTGATTCATGTTTTCTATGATTCTATATTATTAGAATCTACTTTATTTAGTATACTACCAATCAATTTTGATTCTAATGCTTTAAGATATTTTATAGATTGCCGGTCAGCATTTTTCACTGGATCTTTTGCTGAAAAAACACAAATTATACCTTCAATGAAAGGAATCAATTCTTTAGTGTCAGTATATTTATTAAGTGATGCAGATTCCAAAAATATGAAGTCATACTGTTTTTTTAAGAAGTAGATTATTTCTTTGAAATTATCGTAAGGCAAAACTTCTGATGGGGAATAATTTCCTCCAGAATTTCCAATAATATCAACTCCTGATATTAATGTTGGGCTAAGCATCAATGTAGAAGATTTAGAATATTCATTTCTATTTAGGGTAGTTAAATAGTGATTTGTATGTTTTACAATAGCTTCAAGCGATTTTGGGGCATGAAAATCTTTAGTTAATTGATTATTAGAAAAATTAGTGTCAATTAATAAAACTTTTTTACCATTCAGTTGAAATATTTGCGATAACGATTTTATTATCTCAGTTTTCCCTGCATCTTTCCTTAAACTTGTAAAAAGTATTATTTTTTTGCCACTTGATTCAATTTCATATCGAACTTTACGCAACTGTTCCAAGTGTATATCTTGTGAGTTTGTATAGTCTCTCTGGTTAATTCTTGTTGCTCCTATAGAAAGAATACCCATTAGATGAATATCAACCTGTTTTTGAAAATTTGATGGTATTTTTATAGATAAATCAAGATACTCATAAAGTATTATAAAAAAGAAACATAACACAAAACTAGCTGCAGCAGACATCAATGTGATTACCTTTCTCTTAGATGGCTCTGGAAAAACAGCGGGTTGTCCGTAAATAATCTGTTTTATTTGAGTATCGAGTGCTGATGTTTTATTAATTGCATCATTATATTTATTTTGGGCCTCTAGATATTCTTGATTAGCAAGTTGAAAGTCCCTTTCTAAAGAACTAATTTCTGCTTCTGTTGAAGCATAATAATTAGCATCTCGTTTTATTGAACCTAATCTTTTAGAGATAGAATATATATTTTCTTCAGCTATTGCTATTTTAAGCTCTAAATCACTTTTATTTTTAAGTAATATTTTTCTGTCTGAAAGTTCCAGACCACTATCCATATTACCTTTTATTTTAGTAATTTCTTCTTGTAACTGAATTCTTAATTCACTTATTTTTTCACGAATAGCTGGATTATTATTTTGTATATATTCGTTATTTAGTTTATTTATATTCTCTCTAAGAATCAATATTTTCTCATTTGAAGTATTTCCATTGTTTTGATCCGTATTTGAATATCCTAATTGTTTATTAATTAAACTCAGCTGTAACTTTAATCCTCTTAAATCTCTTTTTTCATCTTCAAGACTTTTCTCTAACTCCGAGATTAAATTCATTTTATTTTCACTTTCAAATTGAAAGTTATATACCCCTTGATTTTTTTTAAAGTTTCTTAATGTTTTTTCCTTTTCATTTAAATCTTTATGTTTTTGATCTACTATTCTAGCTAGTGCTTTTACAGATTCAGATGCTCTTTCAAGTCTCAAACTACCACTATATCTAAAAAACTCTTCGCATAAAACATTAACTACAAATGCTGACAACTCTGGGTTTTCTGAAACAAAACTAATAGTAACATAATCAGTAAATCCTTCTCTAAATATATTAAGCTGGGAAAGGAGCTTGTTATAACTATACCCATAGTTATCTAGTAAACTTAAAAGCTCAACTTCTACATCATCAAATGATGATAATAACTGCATGGAATCTAGTTTCTGTTGAAAAATTAATGTTGATGAATATTTATCAACGTAGGTTGTTTTACCATTTTCTTCAAATGGAATCTCTCTAAAAGGTTTTTTTTTCGTTAAATCATGTAAAATTAATCTATATGACAATAAACTTATTACTTTAGTAGATGTTAAAGAAGCAATTAAGTTATTAAACATAACACCTGACTCATATGGACTTATCCTTTGATTAAAAACCACTGGGTCGATCATGGTATACCCAGTAGATAATTGTGCATCAGATTTATATAGCTTAGGAGAATCTATTGTTGCAAAAAATGAAATAACAGCTGTTATAAAAGGGATAAAAAATAAAACCCAAAACTTTCTCTTCAGTGCTTTAAATAGTAAAACTAAATCCATTATCTAAATATATGTGACTTAATATCTTGTTCTGAATTTAAATCTATCTAATTAAAATTTCAGTTAATTAGATTATTCGTTAATTTTTATTAATTAGCACAATAAAAATTCACCTAAGAATAGGTTTATTATTTATAAATTGCATTTTAATCGACTTTTTCATGTCTCTGTTGAAATTTATTAGACTGTATAGTAAAATATACAATTTACTTATTTTACTTGTAATATTCACATTTGCCTTTTTGCCTTTATTTACAGAAATGCCTTATAGAATAAATATATTTCTTTCTTGGGAAGGGGCTTATCGCTTATATCTAGGACAACTTCCATATAAAGATTTTGGCCTTCCAATGGGATATGCATACTGGCTAATTCCAACATTTTTTTTTATGTTATTTGGGCCTTTCCTTCATACTCTTATAAAAGCTCAAATATTTATAAATATACTATCAGGAATTGCCTTTTGGTCAATTTTAAAATCATTTAATGTTAAGCCTAGTGTAATTTTTCTATCCATATTAGTATTTAGTCTATCTTATATATTTATTAATTTTTGGCCATGGTATAATCATACTGTAATTGTCTTCGAGTTTATATCATTAGCTTTTTTACTTAGATTTATTTTTTCAATAAATAAAAATAACTGGATCTATCTATGTTTTTCAGCTTTCTTTTGTTTCCTTTCAATATTTACTAAACAAGATGGGGGAGGAATGGCTTTTATGATTTGTTTATCTCTTCTGGCTGTAGATTTAGTATATAAAAAAAAGATTAAAGGTATCCTAATATTTTTTATTTCTATTATCATTATAGCTCTAATTTTTATCTCTCCTTTTTTAAATAATGGTTTTTTATATTGGTTTAATTACGGACAACCACCTCATTTTTCTAGAATATCCATAAATGATTTTTTAATTGATATTTTTGGCCGTTCTACGTGGATTAAATTTTATCTACTAATAATCGCGTTTTTATTAATAACCAAATTCAATTCGTTAAAAGATTTTTTTGCAGATAAGCAAAAAGTACTTTTCACTTTATTAATTATTGGCATATTGAGTGAAGCATTTATATATCAAGTAACAAGTTATGTCCCTTTTGATAATAACATATTTTTTCACAGCTTTGCTTTTGCATATATTATTTACTTATTAACGGAAAATAAAAAGGCAGAAAATAAATTTACAGTAGCTTTTTGGAGTTTATTAATATTTTTTTGGTGGTCTGGTATGTATTGGAAGTACCTTGACCGAATAGTGATTAGTAAGTTATTTCCAAAGGAGGAAGTAAAAGCTGATGTTATATCTAAAAACACATATGTTCAGCGAGAAAATGAAGTTGCTAAAAAATTTAATAGGTGGATATTGTCTGATATGAATGTATTCAGTAAAGTAAAAATGCCAGAAGAGACTATATTTGGTATTGAGAGGATAAAAAATCTTCCAATGTTTAAAAATGAAACGAGTTCTTCTCCTAAAGTTTTAAATATGTCTGAATTAACTCCACTTGCTTATGAGCTTGGCTATACACCTTTAATAAATCAACCTTTGTGGTATCATAAAGGAGTTGCTATTTTCGATAATGAAATTAATGTTTTTTGTGAAAATATAGAAAATGAAATTTATGATTTAGTTTTGTTTGAGGAGATACCTACACTGAATAATTTTTATCCGGAAGAAATAAGACAATGTCTTCATAAGGAATATTATTTAATAGATTCATTTCCTGCTCCTAGAAGTAGAGAAGAAGCATTTATAGAAGTGTTCATCAAAAAGAATAATCAGACACAAATAGGAAAATAACTATGATTCCCAAAAGGAGTATATTTAAAACACACTTTTTTTGGTTTTGTATATTGTGTTTATTTTTCTTTCTAAGTTATCCGCAGAACAGAATGGAAAATGATGATGGATATTTATATGCCTATTTAATTAAAGAACGTACTTTTTCTTCATTTGAGATTTATTCATCTAAATTAACATTTTATCTGCCATTTTGTAAAGCTATTTATCATATAGGTTCCTGGTTTAAACCTGGAGGATTTGATGCTTATATGGTTATGTGCATAATAAGTATTATTTTTAGTGCTCTTTCAATTATAATCTTATATCTCATTTTCAACAAAACAATGAGATTATCTAATAATGTTAGCATCTTAGGTTGCTTGTTTTTATTATTTTCATATGGATATTGGAGATATAGTAGCGAAGCAGATGTGTACGCCCTTTCTTTCTTCTTAATTATATTAATAATTTTTCTAATTTCGAAGAATTCACAGCATACACTTAAAGATATTTTCCTTATTAGTTTGATTGCTAGTATTGCAGTAGCAATGTACAAACCTAATTTCATACCTCTTTTTTTAATATTTTCGTTTTATTTTATTTTTTATAGAAAACACAAAACTCTTTTTGTGTATCTATTTGTGGGAGGAGGATTTATTATTACATGGTATACAATAGCTTTCTTTTTTCAGGAGAATATAGGATACATGGAATATCTTGCAGGTGGTAGTATTTTTAATCCTGGCTCACCTTTTATGACTTTATTTGTTATTGGTTCTAACATTGTAGCTGTAAACTTCATGTTTGGTATACCTGAAATAGCAATCTTTATACAACAAAAATATCCATACAATATAATTACTGAGGAAATATTTGCTGCTAAGCAAAATGGAATATTTAATTATGTAGCTGTTTTTACTCTTTTAACTCTATTAATTATTTCCTTTTTAATTTTTTATAAGGCACTTAAAAATCGATTTGATAGAAGTTTATCTGTACATTCAATTACAATGATTTTATGGATTGTTATATTTAGTAGTATTATGGCTTTTATGGATCCAAATTCCCCTGAACCATGGTTAATATTATTATTACCTATTACTATTTTAGTTACTATACACATAATTAATCCTCTTTTTTCTAATGCAGCAAATATTAAATGGCTATATGGATTTATTTTTCTTATTCTAGTACATAATACTATAGGTGGGATAATGCCTATTTATTCAAAAAAGGGAGATTACATTAAACAACAAACTGACTGGTTAGTAAATAATAGCCAAGACAATGATTTAATTGTGACTTTAGGTTCAAATACATTGCATAGATATTTGATGTACAATGCAAAAGCTCAAACAATCTCTTTGGAAAGAAATGTTGAAACTGAAATTGAAATTATTCAATCACATATTTTAAATAAAGGAAAAGTTTATCTTACTTCAGAATTAGTTATGCTCGACCCTGTTGTAAGAAGGAGATCAAAGGATATCAAAAGAGTAGATGAGTTTTTAGAAAAATATAAAATTAAACCAATTTCATCCTCTAATAACAAAGTGTATTTACTGTCTTATAAATAATAAATAAGTGTATTTATTATTTGTGATATTCCTACAAAAAAGTGTACAACTTTAGGCAGCTCTTTTAATCACTTGATTTTTTAAAATTCTTTCTTTTTCAATGGGTGTTAAATACCCCAATCCTTGATGAATCCTATTTGTATTATACCAATCTATATATTCTTTTATAGCCTGAAAGACCTGCTGAAAATAGTTGAAATCATTTAAGTATACCATCTCACATTTAATTGACCTAAAAAAGGATTCAGCCACAGCATTATCCCAACAATTACCCTTTCTGCTCATACTCTGTGTCACTTTTATATTCAACCTGAACAATTCACTCATTTGATGGGCAGCATACTGCACGCCCCTGTCCGAATGAAAGATGAACCCTTCGGTAATTTCCCGGTGCTTTCTGGCATTTATCCATGCTTGGTAAACGGTATTTTGGCTTGTCATTTCCTTGCTCAATGACCAACCTATTACTTTTCTATCTGCCAAGTCTATTACAGACGTCAAATATAACCACTGGTCATTGCATCTTATATATGTGATATCTGAGACCCACACCTTACCCAATTGTTCTACCTCAAATGTCCTGTCAAGCACATTGTCATGTATCTGATATGAATGCCTGGAATCAGTGGTCACGACATATTTACGTCTTGTAAGGCTCTTAATACCCATTTCTTTCATTAATCTAGAGATATAGGACTCATGATACAAATCCCCCTGCCTTTGAAGGATTTTGGTAATCTTAGGACTACCATAGACTTTACGGTTCTCTTTCCATATTGCTCTAATCTTTCTCTTAAGGGTGGCCGTCCTGCTCTCTACTTTTGTAACCTCCTTCCATTTACGCTTCCATTTATAATATGCGTTTCTACTGACTCCAAGGCACTTACACATCCTCTCAACAGAAAACTCTCCTCTATGATGTTCTATGAACTCATACCTTTCCTGTCGTTCGCAGAGAAGATGCTTATGGCCTTTTTTAAAATGTCTCGTTCTAATTCTGCCTCTTTCAACTGTTTTTTTAAACGGCGAATTTCCTTTTCTTCTTGGGTTAATGAGGAGGTACCAGAGCCTGTAAAAGCTTCCCGATCTATTATATTGTCTTTTCCACAAACGGGCTGTACTTGCGTGAATACCATATTCATCAGCTACAGTATTGGGATGTTGACCCGATAACAACAACTCAGCTATCATAGTCTTCAATTCTTTGTTATATCTTTTTCTCATATCTCAAATATATTCATTTATTTGAGCCGTTTCTTTTGTAAACCTGAAGGTAGGAGTTTCATTTAATTCAACTCCTGATATTTAATTTTTCAGACTGAAGCTTATATTTTTTTATACAAAATATAAGCTTCAGTTTTAATAAAAGGAATATAATTTTCTTCTATAAAATTATCAAGCTCTACAAACTTATCTGTTGTGTCAAATCCTGATACAAATTCTCTATCTAACATAACCAACATAAAACTTGGCTTCACTTTTTTTAAGGAATTGATAAAGTCTTGGCGAAGATATTTAATATATGGAGAAGATATGTCATGATAGAAATGATAATCATATAAATATCTAGTTGCAAGTTTTCTTTTTGCTAATAACATGGAATGAATTCCTCCTGCAGTCCAATCAATTGGCTGGATCAAATCATTTTCATTTGTTTCTTTTTTAAGAATATTACTCAACTCTTCCACTAATCCATTTAAGGGTTGTCTTGGTTCTAAGCCTTTCAACTGCATTATTGCATCTCTAGAAATATTAATAGCAAAAACAACTATAAATAAAAATATCGACAATTGAAGCACTTTTAAATTATTTACTGGAAAAGAGACATTAAAATGTTCCAATAAAAATAGTGATGATGTTATAATAAAAAATAAATTAAAAGGTAGCCAATGATAATCCCAAAACTGACCTGAAATAGCTGGGTAAATAAAATAACAAATCGACATTTGGATCAATAGACTCATTATTTTATGATTTTTACTCCCTATTAATTTAGAATTAAGATAAGTAAAACAAAGCACTAAAGAAAAAGGAAGAAGCCATATCTGTAACCCTCCTAAAAGAGAGAGGTGATCAAAAATATAATTGATCTTAGTTTTAAAAGAATTAATAATTTCATGATCTCCACTTAATTTGGTATGCAATGGAAGATATTTTATGAAAATTTCTACCCATTCATTTATAGAACCAATTGACCACAACCAAATGAATATTGGCAATGATATTACAATAAAACCTAAACCTAAATAAAGTATTAATTTACAATGTATATCAAATCGCTTTATATTCTGTCTTTGGTTATACAAGTATATATATATTGGAATTATTCCTAATGCAAGATGAGGTTTAATCCAGAAACTTAAACTTACTAGTGAACCAATAATAATATATTGAAGTATATAATTATTTGAAATACGATTAGATATCGTAATTAATATAGCTAAAATAATTGGTAATACCCCTATATAATCTCGTTGTAGCTGCATGTATTGACCAAGAGAAAAATAGAAAAAACCCCAAAATATTATTCCAAATAAAGCAACTCTTTGACTTATTTTACTTAAAATACCATATATACCAATAACAAAAATTATAAAAAGGAATATATCACATATTCTAAAACTGAAATCTTCCCAACCAAATATATTTCCTATTAAGATATGAAATAAAATACTACCTGGCATGCTAGTCTCAAATACTTCTGAATATGGTTTATAATCATGTTCTGAAATCAAATAAGCGACATAAGTAAGTAAAGGTGTATCATGCATCATTTTCCATTCTAAGCTTAATGAAATCTCAATAATTAAAATTATTATCATTAATACTGCGAATGAGTTATAAAGAATAGAAAAATAAATATCTTTCAATAACTTATTAGCTTTTATGAACATATTATCACTCTTAATCAATTGAATATAATTGAAGACTATTTTTCTCTATAAGTGAATCAATCATATCATTTCTATATATATATAACGCTAAAACCATTGTTGATTCATTGATAGGAATTCCTACAACATTTAATCTATTTTGCAACTCTTTTGGGATTGGAGAAACTACAAACTTATGAACCATTTCTTTATTAATTTGCAGTATAGATCCAGTTGAAATTACTTTTGGAAAACCTAAAACTAGATTAACTTTTTTTTCTATTAGATATTCAAATGTAGCTATTTTTTGATGACCAGCTCTTTGATTTTCAGGAATCCCATTTTTAGCTATCCATTCATCATTTAATCCATGCATATCGATTGTATACATTTTAGAATAGTAAGGAATAGCTCCAGCAGCACAAACTCCAATTTTTATTGAAGAATCAGAATTAAAAAAATGGCCCATAGCCTTTCCAATTCCAACCCAATTTTCTCCAGCTGCATACATATGATCATGTAAATCATCAATAGATTCAATACCATACCTTGATTTAAAATAATTACCGTGATTAAATGATCCTGATAAAATTATTATGATAATTGAAAGTTTTAGAAGAAAATAAGGTAAATGTTGAATTGAGTAACTAAAAACAACAAATAATAATGGAAGTATAGGTATCATAAATCTAAATTCCATGAAATCTCCACCAACTTTAGTGATATATAAACACCATATTAAAATTGCTAAAATCAACATGTTTATTTTTAGATCTCTTTTCTTTATAAGGGAAAAAATTATTACTGGTGATATAAATATTAACCAATATGACTTAAAAAATTGATATAAATATATTACTCCTAATTCATAATTACTTGAAGTCCCTTTTACATAAAAAGTATTTGGTAAAATATCACCATAAAATGAAAGCTTCCAAATTAACCATGATCCTAAAATCAAACTGAATGGTAAAACTAAACTTAGAACATAAGATATTTTATTTTTTGATGTCAATAAATTATTATATAGAGGTTTTGTGAAAAATAGAAATGATATAAATAATAATAAAAGAGAATCTAATCTAATTAATAATGTTAAACCGCATATTATTGAAAAAATAATCAATCTAATCTTTGTCAGGTTAATCAGATTTAACATCCCTAATATAAATGCTAATATTAAAAAAAAAGTTTGAAACTGAGTTTCCAATCCCCCTGTCGCATAAGAACTAAAACTATAATTTGTACCTAATAATATTATACTAATAAAGGATGTAGTATAATTTCCAGTAATAAGATAACATAAATAATATGTAGATAGTAATGTACCTATAAAAAAAAGAATACTTACAAAGTAACTTATTTCTACTGGATTATCTACAACTAAAAGACCAGACGATATTATAACTGTCCATAAAAAGTTTGTATATCCTTCTACAAATTCACCATCATTAAAAACTAAACCCTTTCCTTTTGCAAAATTCTCTGCATATCTAAAAGATATAAAAGCATCATCTTGGATAAAACGATTATTAAAGGCTAAAAAAGCTAACAGGGATATAATTAAGATTAATAAAGATGATTTCTTAATTTGATACATTTTATCTAAAAAATTAAAAAGGATCCTGAGTTACAAAGTAGAATAACAAAATATATATGTCTAGTGACAATGATTATAATATTCATTATTAAGTGAATGAGCCAATGTTTAAATAAAAGTTAATTTTTTATCAAAAACTTTTACCTTATAATTAATATAACATATATTAGACATGCTTTCAAAAATACAATTATATTGTGGAATATTTCAATTTATTACGCCCTAAACAATGGATAAAAAATCTATTTTTATTCATTCCTCTATTTTTCTCTGGGGAAATTTTTCATATTCCTAAACTTCTAAATGTTTCTTTAGGATTTATTTCATTTAGTTTAATAGCTAGCTGCGTCTATATAATAAATGATTATCGTGATATTGAATCTGACAAAAAACATCCTAAGAAATGTAAAAGGCCTTTAGCTTCAGGATCTGTCTCAAAAAGAGAAGCTATTTTCGTTTTAATTTTATGCCTCATTATTGGATTTTCAATTGCATTTTTCTTAAAACCAAAGTTTTTATTCATACTTTCAATTTATTTCATTTTAAATCTAGCTTATTCTTTTGGTTTAAAAAATATATCAATTTTAGATGTCATTATTGTCGCAACTGGCTTTGTGCTTAGAGTAAAATGTGGAGGAGTACTTAGTCATATATATACTTCTGAATGGCTTACATTGATGGTATTTTTACTAGCATTAATTATGGCATTTGCTAAAAGAAGAGATGATGTTTTAATTAAAGCAAAATCAGGATCTGACATTCGAAAAGCCTCTAGGGGATACAATTTAGAGTTTCTGAATGTTGCTCTAGCAATTTTGTCAGCTATTACAATAGTAAGCTACCTCTTATATTCACTATCAATGGGTATGATTGAGCAATGGGGCACTCATCGTTTATATTATACTTGTCTTTTCGTTATAGCTGGAATTTTACGTTACCTTCAAATTGCTTTTGTTGAAAATGAAAGTGGTTCACCAACAAGTATTCTCTATAAAGACAAATTTATACAAGGTAGTATTCTTGTATGGATTATAAGTTTTTATTTTATAATCTATTATCCAGAAATTAAAATTTTTGGCGAATGAATAAGCAAATTACTAATTGGGGAAAGTTTCCTGTCATAAATGTAGAAGAGCAAAAATTTTCCCAAAAAGAAGAGTTAGATAGAATAGTTAAAAATAATAATCATTTTATAGCCAGAGGTCTTGGTCGATGTTATGGAGATGCATCTTTAGGTCAAGAAGTTATTTCGACACTGAAATTTGATAAAGTTTTATATTTTGATGCAATTAATGGAGAAATAACATGTGAAGCAGGTGTTAGTTTTGCAGACATACTCGAATTTATCGTTCCAAAAGGTTGGTTTTTACCAGTAACACCTGGAACAAAATTTATTACAGTAGGAGGGGCCGTCGCATCAGATGTACATGGGAAAAACCATCATTTAGATGGTAGCTTTTCATATCATATAAATGAATTATCTATATACTTAGCAGATGGAAGCATAGTTACCTGTGGCCCAAATAACAATAAAGATCTATTCCAAGCAACCTGTGGAGGAATGGGACTTACAGGTATTATTTTAACTGTAAAATTCAAATTAAAGAAGATAGAAACAGCTTATATTAGCCAAAAACAAATAAAAGCAAAAAATCTAGAAGAAATAATAGAGTTATTCCAACAATATAAAGGATATACTTATTCGATGGCATGGATAGATTGTTTAAAAAGAGGTAAACAATTTGGAAGAAGTATTATGATGGCTGGAGAACATTCAACTATTGAAGAAGTAAAAAAAGACGATCCTTTAAAGTTTCCTAATAAACCTAAATTAATAGTACCTTTCAATTTTCCAGGATTTGTATTAAATAGCTTTTCAGTAAAAGCTTTTAATTTTTTGTATTATCACAAAAATTTAAAAAGGCAAATTGAAAATATAATCCCTTATGATCCTTTTTTCTATCCTTTAGATGCTATTTTAGAATGGAATAGAATGTATGGTAAAAAAGGATTTGTACAATACCAGTTTGTACTACCCTTGGAAAGTAGTCATCAAGGTCTAATAGATATACTTAATCGCATTAGTAAGAAGGGAATGGGATCTTTTCTAGCAGTTCTCAAATTATTTGGAAAACAAGATAGTATCATTTCCTTCCCAATGGAAGGCTTTACTTTAGCACTTGATTTTCCTATAAAAAAAGGATTATTTGAGTTTCTAGATGAGCTTGATAAAATTGTGTTGAGTTATGGTGGTCGAGTTTACTTAACTAAGGATGCAAGAATGAAACATAATATTTTCTGGGAAACATATCCAAATATTAATCGCTTTGTAGAAATAGTTAATAAATACAATCCTGAATTTAGGTTTTCATCAATCCAATCAGATAGACTTTTAGCTCCCTACCTAAAAAATAGAGTAGAAACTGCTACTAAGTTAACTTCAAGTAATTGAAATTTTAATTTTTTCTATTAAGGCTAATTGAAATTTTAGTATTTTAAATAAATAAGAATGTCGACAGTACTTATTCTTGGTGCCACTTCAGATATGGCAGTAGCAATTGCCAGAAAATTTGCCGCTGAAAAATATAATATACAACTAGCAGGTAGAAATCCAGATAAACTTACTCCTCTTAAAAACGATTTAGAATCTCGGTTTGGAGTAATTGCTGAAACATTTACTTTTGATGCTTGTGATAGTAATAGCCACCAAAACTTTTATTCCAATATCCCAAATAAGCCAAATATAGTTATTTGTGTATTTGGTTATATGGTTGATGAAAGTATTGCTAATGATAACTGGAAAGAAGCAGAAAAAATGATTATTACAAACTTTACAGGAGCAGCATCTATACTTAATATTATAAGTAATGACTTTGAAAAAAAAAAAGAAGGAACTATTATAGGAATTAGCTCAGTAGCAGGAGAAAGAGGAAGAAAAAGTAAACTTTTTTATGGTAGTACTAAAGCAGGTTTCTCAACTTTTTTAGCAGGTCTGAGAAATAGAGCGACTAAAAATAATGTACATGTAATGAGTGTTAAACCAGGATTTGTATATACCAAAATGACCGAAGATCTTGACCTTCCACCACTCCTTACTGCACAACCTCAAGAAGTTGCAAGTGCTATTTTTAGAGGACTAAAAAAGAAAAAAAATACAGTTTATGTAAAATGGATTTGGAGGTGGATAATGCTTATTATCAAATTAATTCCAGAACCTTTATTTAAGAAAATGAATTTATAATTAATCGAATACCTCCATTTGTCAATCTAAAAAATCGATTTGAATAAAAGTTCAAAAAATATAAAAAATTACTCTAGCATAAATTCTATTATCAAATATTTATTAATAGTTAAAGTGAATTTAGATAATAGAATATTTGGGTTAGATATTATTAGAGCTATTGCAATCGTACTAGTTTTATTAGCTCATAGTATCTTTTTATTGTATCCTTTATCTGGTATTCTTAAATATAAATTATTACACTTATTTGGTTTTCCAGCTGTAGAATTATTCTTTGTACTAAGCGGCTTTTTAATTGGAAGAATTTTAATTAAAAAATACGTTACAAAAACTAATTTTGATTTTTTTGATATCAAAGACTTTTGGATTAGAAGATGGTTTAGAACCTTACCAAATTATTATTTGGTTCTTATTTTTAATTATTTATTATTCTACTTTATAAACCGAAATATATATCCAAATTGGAAATACATATTTTTTATTCAAAACTTTGCCACACCTCATCCCTTTTTTTTTGGTGAAGCCTGGAGTTTAGCAATTGAAGAATGGTTTTATATTTTAATACCTTTAATGTTAATATTTTTTGATAAATTTTTATTGAAACTATTATACTTTAATAAAAGGAAAGTAATCTTACTTTTTATTGTAATTTTTATTTTAGCAGGTACATGTTTAAGAATTCATTTCGTATTTCACAATGAAACTTTTATTTGGGATGAGAATATAAGAAAAGTTGTTATTTATAGATTAGATACTATTATGTATGGTGTTTTATTGGCTTATTTTCACCAATTTCACAATCATGTATTAGAAGTAAATAGGAAAAAATTATTTATAATAGGTACTATTCTGATTTTGTATTCCATGATTATTTTGTATAGTATCATTAAAAGTGAAAATCCTAATATATTCAATAGTATATTTATTTTTTCTATTTTTAATATAGGTACAGCATTAATTATTCCTTACATAGCTAAGATAAAAACATCAAAATCCATATGGACTTATTTAATCACTCATATCAGCATAATATCATATTCAATATATTTGATACATAACTCTTTAATATTTACAATACAAAATAATTGTTTCAAACCTAATAACATGTTTGAAACAATTATTGGCTATATATTATACTGGTTTATAACAATAATTATTTCTACTTTACTTTTTAACTTTTTTGAAAAACCATTAACTGATTTAAGAGAAAAATTTAGTTGAGATCTTTACTAACCCATACCTTTTCAAAAACAAATAATGAACTGCTAAAATTGTTATTAGGTTTTCTAAGTATTTTAATTTTAGCAATTTTAAATTATAGAGGGATTCTATTAAGTGATCAATATATATATGCAAAAAGTGCATATAATTTTGCTCAAGGAAATTTCACATTAGGAGATAGTACTCTAGAACATAGATTAGGAGTAATATTTCCAATATCAATCTTTATTAATTTAATTGGGTCTAATTATATTTCTCTTTTAATATGGCCTTTTTTGTGCCAATTAATTTTAGTGTTTTTTGTTTATAAATATAGTAAAAAATACTATCCTTCAATAGCTAATTTAAGTGCTTTATTATTAATCTTAAACCCCTTACTCACTCGTCAGTCATCAGATATTTTACCGGATATCATTATGGCATGTTTCACTACAATTGCTATATTTTTAATATATTATCAATCGCAATTGAAAAATAAAAAATCTTTATTTGCAGCTGCTTTAACAGCTTTCTTTTTCTTTATATCCTTCATATCAAAGGAAACGATTTTATTTTTATTACCTCTTTTATTTTACTTATTTGTTAAAAATATATTTAAAAAAAATAATATTAAATATTGGGTAGGACTCTTGTTTTTTGGACTCTTCTTTTTATTTATTTATTTACTATTTTATTATATACAAACAGGAAATGTTTTTTTACGCCTTAACGTAATTGAAGGAGAACATAATATTAGTGAAATATGGAGTTATTTCGGTAGTTCCACGAGCGAACTTATAAAACGTATTACTATAGCACCAATAAACTTTTTTTTTTCTTCTTCACATTTTTCATACTTATTTATTCTTTCTATTCCAGGAATTTTAAGTCATTCTAAACTTCCAGCATTTATTAAATATATAAATTCATATTTTATATACTTATTAATTATACACTGGCTAGGATCAACCTCTTTAGATAATTACAACCCATTACCATTAACACATCGTATGTGGATACTTTTACTTCCTCCTTTAGCAATACTTTCAGCATACACAATCTCAACATATTATTATCTTGAAAATAGATTACATATTTTTATATTATTATTACTAATGTTTGCCTCAATATTTTATGCTAACTTTAGTAAAGAACATTTGATAACTATATATTTTGTAGTTTTCATTACTTTACTTACTAAACTCAGGAAATATTTAAATAGCAAATACATATACTTAATAATTATTATTCCACTCATATTTTTACAAGGTCTGATCATTAGAAAATCTTATATACAAAAAGATATTTTCAATACAGAAAAAAATTTGCTTAATAAAATATCTAATTCTCAGATTCCCATTATTACTGATGAAAGAATGGCTAATAATTTTGACTTATATTTCTTTTTTAATAAAAGCCAAAATATCAAAATAATTGATTGGAATAATGTCCATAAAATACCACATCATTATTACTTATTAATCAATATGGAACGAAAAAAAGCTATGGAAGAAGTTTATAAAATAGATACTCCACATTTTATAAAAAATGCAATGAAAAATAAAACCTCTCTCATTTTTTCTCAAAAAGAAATTAAATTATGGGAAATAAAAGAATTATGAAAACTTAGGAGTTATTTCCGGTTGTACAGAAGTTTTTACTGAAGGGTTCTCTAAAGAATATAAAAACCAAAGCCCCATTTTATTAGTTAATTTATATACTAATATAGGTAAAAATGTAGCTATAGTTATTCCTATAATTAACAATAACAACGCATCATCAATATTAAAAAAACGAATACATATTGTTCTTACTAAAGAAGATATCATAATATGCATAATGTATATATAGAGAGAATGATTTCCTATTATTCTCAAAACTTTAAGATTATCACTTTTACTGAGAAAAAAAGATACACTCATTAGAAAAAAACTTCCAACAACTGCTATTTCAATGAAAACAATTTTGTCCCATATACTTTCAATATCAGAGAACCTATTTAAGTCGTCATAACCAGAATGATAGAACCAGTATAATTGATTAATTATAAATAAAGGGAGTAGCCCCCATAATGTTGATTTATGAAATAAGATATCTTTATACTTTCCTTCTGAAGTAAAATCTTGAAACAAGATACCAATAATATAAAAAAGGAAGTAAAAACAAATATCTTTTATACCCAACCAGTTTTCAGAAATTAAACCTGAGCATAAGTACAAGATAAAAGAAATTATAAGTAGAAAATTATTTGAAGGTTTTATATACTTTTCAAGTATAATAAATAAGATTGCAGTTGTAAAAAGTGTATGTAAAAACCAAAAAGGTTCAACGGCTCCAGGTAAAATTAATATATACAAATAATAAATAGGACCTCTATTACTATTTACATAGTTAGAAAAAATTAATTGTAAGCTTATTGAAATAAATGCCCAAATAAAATATGTATATAGTAAAGTATTGAATTTATATTTTGCAAATCCAAAAACACCTCTTTTCTTTAAACTCCTTCTTACAAAAATACCAGATAATATAAAAAAAAGTGGCATTCTGAAACTATAAACAGCTTCATTTAAATTTTTTAATATTCCTCCATCATATAAACCAGATCCTTCTATTCCCATTATTACATGTCGATAAACAACAAGTATAATAGCAATTCCTTTTGCATAATCTATCCATGGTAACCTTTTTTTTGATGACATCACTTTGTGATTAGTACTTCTATAATGAATTTACTAGTTTATAAATGGAAGTTTAGCAATGAAATATTCATAACTAATTAGGAACTTTAGCTAATTTCTGTACCAGATAAAATTTATTTAATTCTAATCAAATTTAAAAAAAGAAATAAATACTTTAGATCCCTTATTATCTACACTTTCTATATAAATCCGGCTATTTTCAATACCAAGCGAGGTAATAAAAGCATTTGTATTAATTGCCCTTCCTGTTGATATATAAGAATCACCTTCTTCTGATTTGGCCTTACTTCCTTCCAAAAAGATATTTATATTTTCCATTTTTTTAACCTTATTTACTACATACCACAATATCTCTTTAGAATGCTTATTTAATTCTTGAGAATTTTCTTCAAAATTTAAGACAAGGTTTACATCCGTCCCTAGAATTTCTTGAATTTCTTGTTTTGTCATAAATTTAAAACTTGATTTATCTGACATATGATACTTTTCCTTTAATAATTTAGCCTTAAATATATCAGCATAACTATTTTTATTACTTATAAAAAAACAAGATGTATCTGCATTAATACAAAAATATAACTCATCACTTTCAGAGTTTATATTATCAGAAAGTCTTTTAGGCTTACTCCAAACCTTCCACGAATCATAAAATCTTTCACAAACAAAAATATCATAATCCCCTTTCTCAGTTTCACTGGAAAAATATAAATATCTCATATCTTCACTTAAAAAAGGACTTATATCACTCCTAGAAGAATTAACACTTATACCAAGATTAATAGGTTTGGTCCACCTATTATTATTAAACTCACTTACAAATAAATCTTCTTTCCCAAAACTTGTCTTATGTTTCATGCTAAAAATAATCACATTCAAAGCTTTTGAGAAATAGAAACTATGAACCTTAGAAAAATTAATACCTTTTATAGGAATTTTTTTTGGTTTAGACCAAAAGCCATTCCTTTTAGAGGAAACATATATTCCATTAAACTTAAATGAATTATATGGATACAGCTCATTTGAAAGTAGATAATTATATTCTTCACTTTTTCCTATACTATTATTTGATAATTTTTCTTCAAGTTGAGGAATTTTTGAATAGTCTTCTAACCATTTTGAAGAAAACCAATTCTTTTTCACAGATAATCTTCCAATTGAAACCCCATGGTTATAAGGAATACATCTAAAATAATAATTATCTTGATCCAACTCTGATATTAAAGGTATACTTTCTTCTTCAAATTTATTAATGGAAACACTTTTAATTGGAAGTTGAGGTACAAGTGGTTGTGAATAAGAAAAATCAAAAATAAATTCCAGAAAAATAATTATCCATATTTTCATAAAAAGTAAACATTTTAAGATGCTACAAACTTATAATGTTACATATTTATTAACTGTTTTATTAGTTATACTTTTAATTACAAGAATTAAACTAATTAGATAGTATATAAAATAAAATCTGTCAGTAAAATCTGGGAAAAGTAAAAATCTTACAAAGACACTAATTAATACAGACAAGGCTATTAAAGTATCCATTGAATTTAATTTCAAATTTCTTAAAGATAATAATAGTATTAAAATAAAGATAGGTAAATAAGTGAAAGAGTACTGTAGTGATAGAATTCCCTGAATAATACCCTTGATATAAATTTCTACAGAAAACTCAGATACAAAACTATTTGGATAAGAAATTTTTTCAATAAAAGTATGATAAAACAATGTATACCATGAATAATGTTCTATAAATAGTTGAATAATACTATATGAACATATTACAAATGATAATGGTAAAATATATTCTTTTTTATAAAAGTTTTTGTCCTTGACATAATTATAAATTGTGTTACTTACTAATATTAGAATGATAAAGATTATATTATCAGGACGTGCAAATATAGACAAACAAAAAAATATAGTATAGTAGATATATTTTTTTTCTTCCAAAAAACCAAAAAACCCAAAAAACAATAATAACACAGATAAACCATCAGGAGTTGCTAATCTGGATGTTAGCATTACAGCAGGACTAAACATTAATAAAATTGTAATACCTAAAGCTATAAAAGTTGATAAATATTTATTTAACCAATGAAAAAACAAAATACCTACTAATAAAAAAGAAAGAATTGATGGAAAAACCACAGCTTTTGTTAGTGGAATTCCTAGCCTATAAAAAGCATAACAAGTTAAAATATATAGTGGTTTAACTCTATAGAAAGGCAATTGTTGATAAAATGCTTCTTCTGAAGCAAACATATCTTTTTTGTAATTATCTTCATTTGTCAAAAAATGATATTTCTCGCCAGCTGTCTTTAGATTAATATAAACAGAGTCATGAATCTCATTTTTATTTTTTCCATCCAATTCAAGTAAAGTTCCCATATAAGCTAATGAATCCCAATTTAAATGAGGCCTGTTATAGAAAAACAAGCAACCACTTAGCAATATGATTGCAATAAAAGAATAAGGACATATTTCATTCTTGAATTCAAGTTTCATAACTGTTATTATGTTAATTTACAACTAAAGCCACTTACAAACTGCCCCACAGCATACGCAGTTTTATTCTTAACAATTCCATCTGAAATAGCCAAATTGATTTGGTATAATTTTCTGGCAATTTCTTTATAACTCAATTCGTCAAAAATCTTTTGAATTTGTTTATTTGTTAAACCCAGCTCTTTACATTTATCATAAACATCTACTTTTCCTTCATTTAAGTGTTGCTCTGGATGAATTATTTTCTCTACACTTACTATATGATTCAGTTTTCGCTCTTTTTTATCTAATCCATTCAGCTTCTTCTTATCATTAAATTTAACAGTAAAATAAATATCTGTAATCCTTCTTCCTTGTTTAATTGTATCATAAGTGAATGAAACATCTGCTAAGGCTACTTCCTTTTCTGCTACATCTAAAACATATTTTCTAAAAGCTGAGAACTTTTGATATTGATCTGCTACACCCAACCTATCTTTTAAAGTGTCTAAAGGGATAGTAAATGTACCCAAATTACGCTTGCTACACACTATTTGATAAATGCGCTTTGAGAATTTACTTCTCATCCTTAAAATATGCCTTAAATTCAAAATGGTGAAATTTCTTTTTAGATCAAATAAATAAGGACGTATATCAGGAGAAAGTCTAATCAGTAAAAGCCCTTTTCCCCTTTCATACTTCACCCTACTAAACAACCAAATTTGATCATAAGACCCATCGTTATAAACTTGTTCTAAGCTTCTACTACCTAATTCTTTGGTGGCTTCTCTCAATCTTTTATAGTTAACAGGAGCATTAGTGTATTTCTCAAGCTCTTTTACCATTACGGTATATACTTTATCTGTCGGATCAGTACTTTTTATTTTACCAATAAGGAGAAAAAGTATATCCATTTGAGTAGTAGTTAGATCATGCTTAGCATTACTAATACTGTTATGCTGGATTATAGTTTCCTTTAAGTGTTCCATTATGTTACTTGTTTTAAAGAAATTGCTTACAAATTCTATCCTTGCAAACATTTTCTATCTTATAACTTACAATATCTATTCTTTAGACTTACATTTTCTACCCTTTCGCTTACAATAACTATTCTTTTAATAGTCTAATAAGCTGATTTGCAGTACATTAATGGAACTATAATATTTAAATATATAATAAATACTCTAAATAGAGAAGCAATTGTTGCAACAAAAGTTAATAGTATTTCTTAGTAAACTTATATTTTCTATCCTTATTAAGAATAGAAGTTTTTGAATCATTTATTAGATTGCCTTACAATTTCTATCCTTTATTAATTTTAATCATCTTTTTAGTGGCTGACATATTCTATCCTTATTTAAAAGAATTTTTTTGTCGTCTTCACTTACAAATCCTATCCTAAAATGAACTATAAATGTATATCTATATCTCAAATTGCAATAAAGAGAGAATTCTATCAAATAGAACTTAATCAATACTTAATAGTAAGTATTGATTAAAGGTCGATATAATTTATTATACTTTTTGTTTTGAATAAAATTTACTTAACAATATAATGTTTTTTTGTTAGTAGTAATAGCTGAATATTATTTTTTTCACTACTTATAGTGTTTAATGATCGAAAACGAAATATTACCTTTCTTAAGCTATTTGCTGTATTTGCTCGTTTTATAAACAGGCAAAATTTTATAGATATAAGCTCCTTAAAAAGTCTTTCTATCTCCTGATTGCCTGTCCCAAAATATATTAAAAATATAATCTCAATTCGGATTGAGATTCAAAGGTTTTGATTTTCGATTGCCATAATAATTATTCTACAAATACCATCTTGATAAGAATACTAAAAATGAAGACTAGCCAAGAAAGTGAAATATTATTTTTTCACTATTCACCAAGCAATTTTATATATTGAATTACTAAGGGATAAATAGTAGTTTTTGAAATGACTCAAAAAACTCTTTAAAGAGAATTTTAGATCATAAAACAAAGCTCTCACTCCTCCCCTTTCTCAATTCTTTTTTGGGCTTCTGTTAAATCCTCTTCTGGAGGCAACTCTTCGGGTTTTATATTGTTAAACTTTAGTGTTTCTCTTACACTGGCATTAGCTGTTTCATGTTCTTGCCTAATACTTTCTTCATCATTCAATTGCTTCTCTTTGGCATTTAATTCTGTAATAGAAGCAGCAAATGCTTTTGCATTTAGTGATATTTTAGGTAGAAAATCTTCTGATTCTCGATCAGCAGGAATGTTGAGTTTTGCTTTTAGCTCTTCTTCAGGCATTTTAAAAAGTTGTAAGTCGCCAGCTTTAAGAATATTTTGAAAATTAGCCTCTTTAAGGCCTTTTTCATAAACAACAGACCTAAGCAACTCCCTGCTCTCTTCCAATTCTTTTTTAGCCTTAATTCGCTCGGTAATTTTAATTCTTTCTTCTAACAACTCCTGCTTTCGCGTTTGTAAGGCGAAATAACTTTGGGCAAATGCAATCTCTTCTTTCCTTGAATCTCCGTTTTGGGCAATTAAATAGCAAGCATAACGAGTGAGTAAAAAGTCTTTGATCTCTCTTTGAGCTCCTTTACCTGTTTCTATCATTTTACCGGCGCTGGTAAAATGATCCTCCACAGTTATACCTGCGTTTTCACAAGATGTAATAGCTTTCGATATAGCATTTTCGAACCTTTGCCATTTTGTATAGCCTAATAAATTCTGTAAAGTTCTAGCAGACCAACATTCAGTACCTTCAATGTTAAGTGCTGCTGCTTCAAACTCTTGTCGTAATGCTGCTATTCTAAATTTATTCATCCTATAAAATTTTTTAAGTACTACTCCTACCCTATCCTTTAAACTTTTTAATCTCTCCTATTCTCTTTTGAGTTTGTGCTTTTAATAGTTTTATGGCATCATCAAGCGCTTGTTTTTGGCTATACTGATAATCTCCCGTACTCTTAATTGTATGCACAATGTCTTTTAGTTCTTCAAGGTTTTCTGGCTTTATAATAAAAGTGTACCTCACCCACTCTTTATCTTTTTTACCCCTCTCTTTTTTCTTACTTTCAAAAGTTTCTTCTGGTGCCGATTCTTGTAGCTTAGGCTCTACTACCTCTTCTTTTTTCCTAACTGGAGGCTCCTCAAAAGCATCGAGATAATCCATATCGGAGACCCTTTTGGTCTCTTTAACTTTTCGGCTCTGATCAAAAATATTTATGTCTTTGCGTTTAGCCATAATTTTAAACTTTTAGAATTTCATTAGTAAGATTTTCATAATCACTAGCTCCATTGCTTTCTGGTGCGTACAAGAAAACATCTTGGCGAAGACTTGGAGACTCTTCCAATGCGACATTTTTCCTAATATAAGTCTGCAACAGCAAACCTGGAAAACTTGCAGCTAATGTATCTGCCATGTTTCTACTGATATATTTTCTTGGGTTGTGTTGAGTAAAGAAAATACCTTTCATATTTAACTTCGGATTTGCACGTTTTTGCACCCGGTTTACAACATCAACTACTGCCTCTAATCCAGTTAAAGAAAACTCTTGTGAGTTCATCGGTACAAATACTTCTCTACATGCAACAAGGGCATTAAGGGTGATCAATCCCAATGCAGGAGGTGTATCAAATATAATGAAATCAAGTTGATCTGGATAAGCTTTTTCTATGTCTTCTAATAGATCAGTCAAGATGTATTGGCTATCAGCATCTGCTGCAAATTGCCTTTCAAAATTTGCAAATTTTGAGCTACATGGTATTAGCAGCAAGTTCTCTTTTACTTGGAATAACACATCTTCTAAAGAACACTCTTTCATCAAAATTGTGAAAATAGTGTCTGATGGCATTTCGGTCATAAAAGATTGTGTTAGATTGCCTTGCGGATCAAGGTCTATTAGAAGAACTCTATAACCTTTACTTGCTAATGCAGCACCTATATTCAAAACACTGGTTGTCTTTCCTACTCCTCCTTTTTGATTTGTAAAGGTAATGTATCTGGCCATGTATGTATTTATCTTACTATGTTTAACAATATACTATATTGTAAGCAAATGTAACACATTGTATAATTAAATATAACCAACTAACAAATATTCTTTTAAGAAAAACTATAAATAGTTGATTTCCATATACTTAAACAAATTGTAACACAATGTATGATAGCATCATACACTAAGTAATATATGACAATGTATTACACTGTATAAGGATTAATGTACTCTAATGTATTACATGCAAATAGCGGACAATGTAATACACTGTATCAAGAATTTAGAATATTGATTTTTGTTTGGCAAGAATTACATAATCTTCGTCACTATTAAGGTCTTTTTTAATCTGAAAACCCTTATTGTTCAATACCCATTTTTCAAAGTCGTTTTCATCTCGTGGCAATAAAAAACCACCAAAGAAAACTTTGTATAAATCATGTTCTTTGTCGAGTTTTCCTTTTTTTATAAGGATACGGCTCATGCCTATATTAGATTTAACCTGCTTCTCAAAAGCTTCAATTTGGGTATTATTAGCCGATTTAATGGCTTTTTCTTCCTGAAAATGTATATACTCTTCGTATTCTTCTTTTAGAGCTTTAATCAGCTTTTTATCATTACTTTTATTGTTTCGCTTTGTAGACTGTTCAACCTCTTTTTTCTTTTGAGTTTCAACTGCCTGTTTTTGGTACTTTGAGTTAACTTGAGCTTCAGTACTAATAAGCTTTGCCAGATATGCACCAGTATTTTTAACTTTTCCAGCTTCAAACTTTCGCTGTGTTTCTTGTATTAACTCTCTGAGGTATACAGGGTCTTTTTTCTGCTGATCTACAATCAATTTAGCATCTTCGCCACTAATACCCATTTGCATTAATTCCTCCTTTATCAAATCAGGGTCTTGAGTAGATTGAGTAGGGGAGAGGATAGGTATAATTTCATTGAGGTTAGTACGCTGTTGAATAATCGTAAATTTTACTTCAACCACTTTTCTTCCAAGTTTAATCTCTTCGAACTGAAAAGTGATATCACAATTTTTTGTAAGCTCTTTCTGCGCTTGTTCAATTACGCGTCTTTTAAAAAGATTATAGTTGCTATAATTATCTGCAATATTGAGTATTTCTTTTAGCTCATCTACTTTAAAGGTTCTGTTTCCGATTTTTTCGTACTGTTTTAAAAGTTCATAAATTCTGATGGAATGGAAGCTTCTTAGCGAAAGTACATTTCGAATATCATAAGAGGTAAAACGACTCTTTAATTGTAATAGATAAGGTTTAAGAGAAGGATCGAACCTTAAGTCTACGTATCCTTGGCCAGGATAATATAAGGCACTACTTAGAAAAGTAACTTGCAAATGGGTGCCATTTTCTTGCGGAATTTCCAACACACGCTTCATTAACTGTTTGGAATATTCTTTAGCTCTAGAATATAAATTTTGCGAGTTCTTTTTTTTGCCAGTACTCTCTATAAAGTCTTTAATTTGCACTCGATATGTCTTAAAATCCTCATCATCTTTGCTAACCTGAGAAACCATGAGTAAGATTAAACGCATTTCAGACACAGAAAGACTGTATCTTGAGTTAATCAGATCATTGCTTTTAACAATAAGAGAATTCTTTTTAATTGACATATCTTCTAATTAAAATTAATTATTGCTAAAGGTAGGTATAAAGCTACAATTATTAAAGTATGTAGCAAATAGTTTTAAAGCTACAAGTAGCTTAATCATGACTGCACCCAAAGTGTAGCAATTGCTTTAAAAGCCTGCTATGAACTAAACAAACACCCAAGTTGTAGCTTTAGAAGAATGTTTGATAGTCAATCCATTATGAAAAGTGCTAAAAAACTTACAAGAAGGGTGCTTAAATGTTATTCTTTACACCCAAAGTGTAGCATTAACCACAAAAAAGGACTCCTTAAGTGGAAAAACACCCAAAGTGTAGCATTAAAAGGAGACGTGATGAAGGAATACACCCATGTTGTAGCTTTACCTGCAGTATAAAAGCCCACAATAAATATACATTAACACGCCAAGATTAGTGATTTTTCAAATGATTGAAATTTGAGAGAGAATAGACTGTCAAACTTTGCTGAAAATTCCTCTGAGTTGCTATACTCTAGTAATTCTACAATTGTAGCCTCAAATGCTTTTTCAGTATTGAAGTAGCTCTTGGCCAGTTGCTTCTTCATATATTTCCATTCCATGGTGGCCAAAGTCTTTCAATCATATTTAAGTTGGATGAGTAAGATGGTAGGTACACCAGCTTAATATTCCATGCGACTGCAAGTATTTTAGCTTCTTTCTTTATCCAATCACAGTGCTGATATCGGGCGTTCCATGCCGGGCATTATCTAAAATTATATAGAGTCTCTTGTTCAGCTCCAGATAATGGTTGTTCCTTAGCCACTTCAGGTATTCTGCGATTATTTGTGCCTTAACTGTAGTATCGTTGTACAGGGTAAGTATCTGTCTGTTTTTTATATCCAAACCTCCTATGGCATTTATACGATACCGGCCATGGGAAGTAGACTTATATCGTGGTTCCTTGCTCCAGATATAGCGGTTATAACTTCCCATTACAAAGTGTGCAGCATCCATAAAAATCATGTTTATCTCCTCTGAGAGGCTATTTTTTAGTAGAGGAAACAGGATGTCATCCTTGAATGCCTCTTGTTTATCAATAAGCTCATCTATATTTTTACTACCAGGAAAAAGTCTTGCCTTTCTACGCTTAATACCAAGTTTCTTAATAAATACTCTGACCCTGTGTAGACTTCTTTCAATACCTAGATTATCACTTATCCACTGCCTGATTGCTGATATACTATCCGGCAACAAAGAGTCGATGGCATCCTTTATTTTGTCAGAATAAGCCTCCATTGCCGAGACGGGTTTCTTGTAATTCAAGGTACAAAGTGCATCTAGGCCTCCCTGATTATATAGCCTAATGTAGGATGTTATAGTATGCGGTTGCAAACTGGCGCGTAGACCGAGTATCCTTGCACAATCACCGCGCTTGTATCCTTGATATAATAGCCAAATAGTATGGATCCTATTACGCACTATTGGTGATTTATGTGATTTTCTTTGCATATTTGCTATAGATGCATCGGTTTTACTGATATCTATCTGGAGCATTATTAAATAAGTTTCGTCACTTAAATATAATGCTCCTTTTTTATCGAAACTTGACGTGCTAATGTATATCAAAAGGTTATTTTTGGACATTACACCCATATTGTAGCTATACACTCAAAGTGAAGCATTTAACACCCAAATAGATGTATTTAGCAGCCAAGTTGTAGCTTTGTCACACCCATACTGTATTATTTTACACCCAAACAGTAGCTTTACTTAAGGTTTAAGTATTAATAATCAATAAGTTAAGAAGCACTAAAACAACATAAAGTATTAAAAAGGTATAAAAAGATAAAACAACTAGTAGTAGTAAAGTAAATACAAAAAAGAAATAAAGTATTTAAAAAATGGATAGCTTTGAGTTATGAGACAACATCGATTTATCAAAGCAAGTGAAGAAGAAGTTGAATTATTAAAAGCTATTGAGCTACTCCTAGAAGGTAGAAAATATTTTGGAAGAGAGAACAATACAGTATCAAGAAGAAAATACTGTTTTAAAGATTATATTTTGACACAAAGAGAAAGAGAGATTGTGAGATTAATATCAAGAGGAGATACTTCGCCAGAGATAGGGGAGAAGTTATCTAATTCAAAGCACACAGTGTTAACCCACAGGAAAAATACATTATCAAAATTAAATTTAAAAAATGGTTCGCAGTTAGTGAGATATGCAATAAACTGGGGTGGTGGTTGAGGCTATACTCCATAACTTAATATTCAATTTTAGAATTCATAATGTTCAAACAAAGCTGTATTTACTAATTTTAGAGTTAATGTTAATTAATATTAACTCTAAATTCTATTTGTTATGTAATCTATTGATAGTAATGGATTAAGGTAGATCTTACGAAAAAATGGCAAAAGGTATTACGAAAAAGAATTCAATTATTGCAATGATCCGTATTTTCCAAAAAGAGAAGGGCAGAAATATTGTTCTTCATCTTGTAATATAAGAGCATGTAGAGAGCGGACATACTACTATACAAAAGTAAAATATAGCGCCAATAACCATTAAATTTGGATTGCGAAAAACAAAAAATGGAACTGACACTATTGTATAAAATTAAGGAATTACTCCCAGAATACAGGTTGAGTACTCTAAAAAAATATGTTCATAATTTTAATGGCAATCTTACAAAAGGAAACAGTCTGTCTTTACAAGATAAAGTCGAAAATAGGAAACATCAGTGGTCAAATATCATTAAAGCCACATGCGCATTATACGAGAGTCATCCGCTTCTTCAACGATCATACCTTATCAAATCTGTGGTTGCACTCACGGATGGATATACTTTTCTGTGCTATGGTCTTGCTGACCGTGGAGTTGCAACTAAATTTGGTACACATTTACTTAGGCCGCTTTTTTTAAATTGAATTTCAGTTGAATTGCCTTTTCTAATGGAGTCATGTATTCCAAACTTGAGTGTATCCTTTTTACATTATACCACTGCAGTGGCGGCCATTCTTCGATATATTCATACACATGCTGGTAAAGCTGTTCAGAGGTATCAAATCTGCCTATTCAGACTTTCATATTTAATAGTCTTAAAAAAGCTCTCGGCTACGGCATGGGATGCTCCGCATTGTCCCAACAATCTCCCTTCCGACTGCCAGGCAGCCCTGTCATACTCTGGGTTATTTTCCGATGAAAAGAAAAAATACTCTTTTTTTGATTACATGCATACTGAACCCCTCCCAGGTGGACTCCAATGCTATTAAGTTAAGGAATCCACATGATGTGAAACAGCAAAATCTTACTATATTTAGATAAATTTTGTTATGTGAATTTAGAAAACGGTATTACAATGAACAGGATTCTCAATGAGAAGGTATCTTACGGACCTTCAAAAAAAAATCTTTGCCCTCATCCATAGCCCAAGGAGTCCTGAGCTTTACAGGTGTTCGGAAAAGGACTTTACAAGAGCTTCACCACTCAGTTTCGCCAACATAACCAAGTGTATCCTCAACCTTTTTAAGGAGTCTGTGGAGTACAATATACAGGAAATACTCCCAGAACTCTTGGCACCAGTAGTAACCA
>NZ_CP111065.1 GCF_026250525.1 Chondrinema litorale | reverse complement strand
ACATTCTTTGCAAGGAATGCGACAAATATCGAACTTTTTTACGCAGTATATAAGCATAATTCTCAGCATGCAAAACTTGATTGTAATTGCATTATACTTGTTATGGTACTGATAATCATATAGTTATGATTTTTTCTTTTGATATACAATATCATTTTTGGTTTATCAAAAAAAATAATACTGATAATCAATTAGTTACACTAAAACAACTCTATTTAATATAACCGTTTTAATACTTGGAGGAACAATCTATCAGCCTCAAAACATATTATTTAATTCTTTGAAGATACTACAATCAAATTTATGGCAAGTAAATTTATTACTTGCCATAAATTTGATATACAAATATTATGTTTAGATTTGAATTTTTGATAAAAAATGAAAAAATCAGAACTTGCATCGAAATTAAAGGAGTATTTTGCTAATCAATCAATTATTACCACAAAAGAAATCACCAAAGTATTGGCGAATGCCTTCCCTGAAGTATCAACAAACACCATTTCTTGGAGGATCAATCAACTCAAAAAAGAAAAATTAATTTACCAAACAGGTAGAGGCTTATACTCATTTGAGTTTAAGCCAGAATACACTCCTGATTTCAGCCTTAAAACAAAAAGACTTTACAATCGCATGAAGCCATTTTGCAAAGCAGAATTAAGCATGTGGGATACCCAAATGCTTAATCATATTAGTGAAACCAATGTAGATAGGTATTGGGTGTTCCTTTCAACAAAAAAGGAAGAATTGGAACCACTCTTTGAAAACATGTTGGATTTTAGTAAACAAACTTTCCTTCAACCTGATAAAGAAGTAATCAGTAGATATTTAATGGCTCATACCGAAGCCGTTATAATCACTCCTTTGGTATCAGAAACACCACTTTGCAAATTAGGTGAATACATTACTCCAACAATTGAAGGCTTGTTAGTGAATGTATGGTTAAAATACGAAAATTACTTGAAACCTATAGGTTTCGATATAAAAAAACTGTATGAGCAAGCTTTTAAAAAATACAGTATAAATCAAAGTAAACTACTTCGATATGCTGCTCGAAGAGATAAAAGAAATGAGATTAATGAATTTATAAAATCAATAGAATAATATGTCCACAGAAGTAATTGAAAAAGAAGATATCGTATTAGAAGACAATCAACTGATTTGTGTTTTAACTGGAGCAATTAAAAAAGTTTCTCCGACAGAATCTAACCTCCAGTCGGTAATCATCATGCTTAACGAAGAGTATGGTTTTGACTTAGACGATATGGAGCGAGATTTTAAAATTGAATATATCGATCCTGATACCGAAAAATCGAAGAAGCAGAAAGTGGAATTAGTGGTTTTTGAAAAAGGCAAACCACATGAGCAAGACCACATTATTCGTATCTGTATTGTTCAGGACGATAAGGTTAAGGAAACCGATAAAAAGAAAGGTTTACCTGCAACACTTGAAAATGCTATGGGTGCTGTGGAAAGTTGTGAGTTCGGTTTGTGGGCAAACGGCTCTAGCTACCATTTCTTACAAAAAGAAGATGATGCACTGGGTTACGACTATGAATTTGTGGACTTGTCGGATTTTCCTGGTGAAGGTGAAACACTTGACGACCTTGACCGTGCAGACCGTTCTAGCAGTAGAAAACCTGCAAACGATTCATTAATCAAAGTATTTAAGCGTTCACATGACTATATATACGGAAATGAAGGGCGAAAGAAAGATGCCTTTTGGCAATTGCTCAACCTGATTTTCTGTAAGCTCTATGATGAAAAACGAAGATTTATCTGTGCTGAAAATGGCGAAAGCTACCGAAGAAAATTTTGGGTAGGTGTTAAAGAGCAAAACTCCGAAGATGGACGAAAAGCAGTTGCAGACAGAATTAAAGGTTTGTTTGAAGAGCTAAAATCTGATTCTGTTTTTTCAGAAGTATTTGATGGTAACGAAGCTATTGGATTAACCGATAAAGGGCTTGCCTTTATTGCAGGAGAACTCGCCAAATACTCATTCTTAGATGCTTCTGTGGATGTAAAAGGAATGGCTTATGAAACCATTGTTAGCAACACCTTAAAGCAAGAAGCCGGACAATTCTTTACACCAAGAAACATCGTAAAAGCGATGGTAGAAATGCTGAACCCAACAGAAACAGATAGAATTTTGGATCCATGTTGTGGTTCGGGAGGTTTTTTGGTAATGGCATTAGACCATGTGCGTAAACAAATTGCTACGAATATGTTCCCTGATTTAGATGGACCACTATTGGCAGAGAAGTTTAACTCCATTGAAGTAAACGAACGAATTAGACAATATGCAGAACGAAGCATTTTTGGTTTCGACTTTGATCCAGACCTGAAAAAAGCAGCTCGTATGAACATGGTAATGGCAGGTGACGGACATGCCAACATTTTCCATGTAAACTCCCTTGCTTACCCCAACTGGGAACACCCGGAAGAAATTGAGAAAATTAACGCTTCCATTAGCCGAAGTTTAAGCGAAATGAAAGACTTAGACAATGCCTATGGTAGCGATGCTCGTGAAAAGTTTGACATGGTATTTACCAACCCTCCATTTGGAGCTAAGGTAGAAGTAGAAAAGGAAATAGCTTCAAAATTTTTCTTATCTCAATATAATGACTCTCCAGAAATTCTTTTTGTTGAAGCCTGTTATAATTTTTTGAAGTATGAAGGTAAACTAGCCATTGTTTTGCCTGATGGTATTCTGAGTAATCCAGGAACAAAGGAAGTTCGGGATTGGATTCTAGATAGGTTTAAGGTTCTTGCATCCATTGATTTAGCTATTGAAGCATTTCTACCACAAGTTGGTGTTCAGTCATCTCTTTTATTCTTGCAAAAAAAGACTGAGGTAGAAAGGCAACTTGCTCAAGACAAAGAGGAAAATTATATGGTTTTTATGGCAATAGCTGAAAAACTAGGTAAGGATAGACGTGGTGTTCCTGTATTTAAAAGAGATGAAGATGGAGCCGAAGTTCTATATGATATTGAGACGAGATATCTAGTGAAAAACAAGAAGATAGGAACCGAAGAGCGTATACGAAAGGAAAAGCTGAAATTATTGGATGATGACCTACCAGAGATAGTAAGGGAATATATTAAATTTAGAGAACTACAATCATGAAATATATTATAGGGAATGTTCAATGGATTCATGATAAAGGCTCCCGAATGGATTCATCATATCATTTGAGTGAAGGGAGAGTAACGAGAAAAAAACTTGAGCTTTCACCATATGATGTTCTTTGTTTAAATGATATATCCGAGAGGATTTTCTATGGTGGTAGATCTAAACGAGTTTATGTTTCAAATTCTAATTATGGCCTTCCATTTATGGGAAGCTCAGATATGCTCAAGCAGCAGCATGATACGTTTAAGTTAATATCCAAGACTAGAACTAAGAATATTGCTGATTCTAAACTTAAAAAGGATTGGATTCTAATTTCCAGATCGGGAACAATTGGAAATACAAATTATACAACTTCTGAATTTGAAGGAAAAACAGCCAGTGAACATATAATTCGAGTAGTGCCAAACGATAAAATGAAAAGTGGGTTTATATATGCTTTTTTATCTTCAAAGTATGGATATGCTCTAATGACCCAAGGTACCTTTGGAGCCGTTATTAGGCATATTGAACCAGAGTATCTTGAAACTTTACCAATTCCTAATTTCCCAAATTCTTTTCAAAATAAGATTCAAGAACTTATTTCTAAAGCTTCTGAGTTAAGGGTTGAAGCAAATAAAATGATTCAGTCATCCAGGGAGCTACTCAAAGAAAAAGCAGGATTGAAGCCAATTAGTATTGATGATTATGAATATTTTGGAACATACCCTAAAGACCGAAAAATATCATTTTTCACAAGGAATATTAATGAACTTAATAGCACATCCTTAAATGCTTTCAATTATTCTAAGAGAGTTGAGGGAATAGAAAAAAGAGTACGTGACATTAAACACATGGAACTCTCTCAATGCATTGACACAAAGGGATTTTTCAATTCTGGATCATTCAGACGTCTTGAACTAGAATCACCAAAGTCTGTTAAACTGATAAATCAAAGTGATATTCTAAATATTAAAAAACAGGGAAAAATGCTTGCTCGTGCATTCGTAAAAACTAACAAGCTAGCTCAATACGGAGAGGTTTTAATTGCTGGTGTTGGCACCCTTGGTGAATCTGAAACATTTTGTAGAACCATTTTCGTCAATGAAGAACTAGATGGTCAATTAATTGCAGGAGAGTTTATTCGGATGGTAACTAATACTAAAATTCCAAGCGGTTATTTGTATTGTTGGTTGTCTACTGATTATGGGTTTAGAATGATTAGGAAAACTCAAGCGGGAACTAAGCTTTGTAGACCAATCCCAGATCTCCTCAAAAAAATTCCTGTACCAATATTGGACGAAAAAGCGATGGTCGATATAGATAGAGTTATAAAAGAAGCTCATACTAAAATGTTTATAAGCTTAAAGAAAGAAAATGAAGCAATCGACTTAGTAGAAAAAGAAATTGAATCATGGCAAAAATAATTAAACCACCCTATTTTGAATCGGTTGTGAATGCTGGAGAAAAGCGTTTGCTGGATTATTTAAAAGTAAATCTTCCAGATAGCTATTACTTGGTTCCCAATGTAGAAATTGCTTCAACCAACCCACGCAACAACCGTACACAATATTGGGAATACGACCTTATTGTGGTGGCTCCCCATGCCATATACAACATAGAAAACAAAGATTGGAAAGGACGTATTGAAGGAGACGATAATTATTGGTATGTAAACGACAAGCAACGTAATAATCCACTGAGAACTGGTCGTCAAAAAACTGCCATACTAGCTTCTAAACTTAAAGAACATGAATACGATTGGGGAATAGCATGGATTCAAAACATGGTTACGCTTTCGTTCCCTAATACCTACACACCTTCACTTTGGCAAGAAGCAGGCAAGCTCACTTTTCAGCTCGATGAAAAACTGATTGAATACATTACCGATCCTTATGGGGTTGGGAAATTAGAAAATGACATTGCCGATATTCAAAAAGATATTATTGAGTTTTTAATTGGGAACCAAAGCAAGAAAGCTCCCAACGAAAAACGTGAGGTTGAAGGCTATGAGATTATTGAGATTTTACAACAAGAGCCCAACTTTATAGAGTATTTGGTAAAGCCTAAAGGGGTTACTTCTTCAATTCGTAAACGAGTTAAAGAATTCTCCTTACAAGTTTTAGGCTTATCATTAGAAGACCTTCGCAAACGTGAAGAAGCCATAAAAAATCAGTACAAGGCGCTACATAAAATTAAATCAAAGCCATTTATCCTGAATGTAGAGTTTAAAATTGACGAAGAAAATCACCTTTTTTATGAGATTTCAGACTTTTTAGATGAAAACTCGCTACGTGCAGAAGCTCGCTCTAAAACCTTCACATTTCAAGAGAAAATTGGTATTCTTCGTAATGTAATGGCAGCTTTAAAAGAAGCTCACAAAGAAAATATTTACCATAGAGATATTAATCCGGACAATATCTATATGAGCAGCGGGTATGCTTATTTGGGAAACTTCGGTAAATCTTATTTCACTGATCACAACGAGCAGGGTTATACCGTAATGGCAACCATCAACGAGATGAATGCCACACCTTATCACCCATTAGAATTAACCGTAGGAGATGCTTCTCGATCATCAGACATCTACTCACTTGGGGTCTTAATCTATTGGTTATTCACCAGTGAAGAACCCTTTAAAACACCTTACGAATTAGATAAATTGGGTGGGCAAATACTGGAAGAAAAGCTACCAAGCCAAATCAACAAGGCTCTTCCAAAATGGTTAGATGAACTTTGCTTAAAAACGGTTTTAACTGATGAAATGAAACGTATTGACAGCATTGAGGAACTCGAAAACTTTATCAATGATTCTATCAAGGAATCACAAACAGAGCAACAGCCTTCAAAAACTACTCCTTCCAAAGCTCCACAACAAACGGAAGCTCCCGATTTAAAAGAAGGAGATCGTGTTGGTGAATATGTAATTCACGAAATATTAGGTCAAGGAGGTTATTCTAAGGTTTTCAAGGTAAAGCACAGCATTCAAGGGAAGTACTATACAATGAAGCTTTTCCATGAAAGCGTAAATGTTCAGTCAGTATCTGATGAATACAATGCACTAATTAACCTGAATCAAAACAACATTGTAAAGTTTGTTTGGAATGGAATTGCTCCAACTGGTCAATTCTTTACCTTGATGGAATACTTGGATGGCGAAAACCTAAGTATTTACACTCGTACTGATGCTCGTCTTCCTATTTATCGTGTTTATCAAGCTGCAAAAGATATTTTAGGTGCTTTGGTTTCTATGCAAAATATGCCAAAATCGGTATTACATAGAGACATTAAACCACAAAACATCATTTGGGACAATCAGGAACGCTTTGTTTTAATTGATTTCAATGTAGCTTCCTTTGCAGAAGACAATAAAGACTTTGTTGGAACCAATCCTTACTTAGCTCCAGACTTAATTACAGACAACTACAAAGTAAACTGGGATAAGTCGGCAGATACCTTTGCATTGGGTATTACCCTTTATGAGCTTATTTGTAAGCAGTACCCTTGGGGTGCAGTTAAAATTCCTAAAATGAGTTCTTTTCCTACTAATGCAATAGAGCTAGAACCAAGAATATCAAATGATTTTAATGATTTTCTGATGCGTGCAATTAGCACAAATTCAGAAACTAGGTTTAAGAATGCCCAAGAAATGTTGGATGCCCTTTTGGAAATTGGAGAAGAAGGCATTTTAGAAAGGAAAAAGGAAAAAGTGGAAATGGCTGTTGAAATTGAAAAGCAAGATGATTTTGTAAAATACATCAACTCATTGTACAGTCAGTCAAAGCACGGAAACTCTGGAACTAGAGCCAATTTCGACACCAATATTTATGACGAATTAACCTATACACCTACTAAACTGGATAACCACCTTATTCCGGCAATATTGGATGGTCAATTCAAACTTTTAATCATTACAGGTAATGCAGGAGATGGCAAAACGGCTTTTATCAGAAAGATTGAAGAAGATAAAAACATCAGTCAATTAGAGCGTTTTGGTCATAAAAATGGAGCTCGATTCAAAATCAATGGTGTATCATTTGAAAGTAACTACGACGGTTCGCAAGATGAAGATGAAAGAGCTAATAATGAAGTATTGGAGAGCTTCTTTCAACCTTTTGAAGATATTTCAAATTACAACCAAGCCAAAGAAGGAAGAATTATTGCCATCAATGAAGGTCGATTGGTTGAGTTCTTAAAAACCACAGAAAAGCATAAAGCTCTTCACGATCATATTGAGAACTATTTCTACAATGAAGGACATCACGAGCTACCAGAAGGCTTAATGATTATTAACCTGAATTTACGATCGGTCGGAGCCCAAACTGATAGTGAGCCTAGTTTATTCAGGCAACAAGTAAAAGCCCTTACCCAAAAGAAATTATGGAGTAAATGTGAAGAGTGCTCCTTGGCAAATCAATGTTTCATCAAATACAACGTTGATTCATTCAATGATACGGCTACTGGTGAAGAAGTAATTACAAGAATGGAATGGCTGCTAAGAACAGCTAGTCTAAAAAGAGAATTGCACATTACCATGAGGGACTTACGTTCTTTCATAGCCTATACACTTACTCGTGATTATGATTGTAAGGATATTGAAGGCTTGTTCCAACAAAATCAATCTACACCGGAGCATTACTGGCAACATTATTACTTCAACATCACCAACCCTTCGGTTGATGATTCAGGTAATCAGGATAGATTAATAAAACTGCTAAGAGAAACAGATATTGGTGAAGTCTCAATTCCTGATTTAGATAGAGATTTGTTCTTCGGAAAACACCAACCGAAACATTACCTCGAATTTGCTGAAAGGGAAATCAATCTTTTAGAGGTATTTAATTCTATTGAAAGAATTAAACCAACCTATGAACAAGACGATAACGAAGTGGCAAGAATAAAGACCATTCAAAAGAACTTTGTTCGTCATCAATACTTTGAAGGAAAAGCGGAATTACTTAACATCCAGAATGGCTATGTAAAGAATAATGGTGAAGAAGAAACCTTAAAACTTCCTTCATACCTTTTACGACTACCTTACCACTCTGTATTTAAGTTTGTGAAGGTATTGGAAGAAGGTGATACAGACAATCATACAAAATCAAGCATTTCAAGAGCTATTTCATTGAATGAGGGTTGCGATAATCCGGGAATAGATCAAAATTATTTGGTGCTTTCCTCTACTGAAATAAGAGATCCATTTAGTAAGTCCTTCCGCTTGTTTGATTTGAAAGATTTCGAGTTGTTTGTAAACAGAACAGATCATTTGGTGAACTACTTGGAGTATGAACCGGATAGTTTGACCTTTAGACATAAAGGAAAAAACACTAAACACATTAAGCTTACCATATCCTTAGACCTTTATGAAATGTTATATTTCATTCAGCAAGGCTTTAGTCCATCATTGAATGACCTAAGAGGGAAATTTGTAGAGTTGATCATCTTCAAAAACTTATTGGAGAATCTAAGTTACAAAGAAGTGGTGGTTACTAAGGATAACATGGAGTTTTTTAGAATCAGTAAAGACGAGCAAAACCTTCTTGAAATTCAACCAATGGAGATATAACTATGGCGATAAAATTAAATAAAGAAGAGAGCTTGTTCAGAAATGAACTGATTTTTACCGCAGATGCAAAAGCGGTAAACATAGATAATACCTTGGTGAATTTATTCATGTTATTAAAGCACAATGGTATTCGTCCAAAACAAAGAGCTCGTTCAGGAAAGAATCTCTTTATAGAAATAGATTCTTTAAAGAACTCATTTAAAAAATTAGAAGAAGAAGGTGTTTTAAAAGGTTTTTCAGATAACCCTGATGCTGTTGAACCTTGGATAAGAAGTAATCTTGTTAACATGGTTTACAGAGGGAATATCGACAGGGAAAAAATCTCTTCTCTACGTCCTATTCATCTAGAAAGCTATAAAGTTAGAAATGCACCGAATACGAGGGATTATAATACAGCAGATCAGGTATATCTCATGCTAGGAGCTAATCCAACTGTAAAAGAAGACCTGAAAAACTTCTTGATGGAAGGTTGGGATCAAACTACTAACAAGATTAATCTGAGTAATGAACTTGACGTTGATAGCTTAGCTATGCTGCATATAGTTAAGCAAGTAAAACGAGAATTTTTAGAAAGTAATTCCGCTCTGAATCAAATTAAACCTATCCTACAAAAACAAGCCGAACTTTTTTGTGATGATGTAAGAAGGCTATTGGTTTACAAAAGATTGATACCAAGAAATGTACTGATTGATTACTTAAAAACAATCACCTCATTCCACTTGTCGCTATATATCCAAAAGTTGGTTCATTTCTTACCAAAAATGGTAGAATCAGGCGGTACAGACATAACCGATGATTGGAACATTGTGTTAGATGCAACTGATAATTACGAAAGTAAAGTTGCCAGCTTATCTGCTACTGATGCAGAAAGTTTAACCAACAACATTTACGACTATGTGAAATCTACTTTCCAAGTAAATGCTTCTCTAAGAAGGTTAAAACTGGATAAGACCAATTCAGAAAATCTGACTAAAGCTTTGAAGATTTTACAAGAAAAACCTACGGATTTTGAAATCTACTTTGAAACCCAATGGGATAACTTATACAACTCATTGGAAGAAGAAGATAAGCTTCTTATTGAGGATATGGTGAAATATGAGGATACCTATTTTGACCAATACATACAGCTTATTTTAAAAGTAAGAGGTAATTACCAATATAAATTTCATATTCAGCTAATAGACAATCTTTCTCAAAAAAATAATGAAAGAGGTTTCATGGCACAAGGTAGAAGTAAAAAGCATCCAAGGCGATTTGTTTTGGGCACAAGATTGCTTGAAACCCTTGTTCAAATCTTAGTACTAGAATCAAAAGATAGTCAATTTCAAACAAGAAGTTTATCTATTGAAGAGTTGGTGTCGAATATCAGAGATAGATACGGATTGGTTATTAACGGACTAAATGAAGAGCGATTTGCTGATGCAGATTTACAAACACATTTAGCCTTCAAAGAAAATATGGAGGCGTTTAAAATGAAGCTCCGTCAAATTGGTTTTTATAACGACCTGAGTGATGCTTATATCCTTCAAAGAATTAGACCACGCTACGAATTAAACGCTCAGTAAAATGGAAATGCTAAAGACAATAAATACATATTACAAGAGAATAATTGACCTGATCCTTGAATTGCACAAGGCAGATTTGAGCAATGCTATTCCTGGGCATTGTATGAAAATTACAGGTCTAGGATTAAATGAATTAGAGTTTCTGTGGGATATTATCCACGATAAATATCCTACTATTGATACCTTCATTGTATCTGAAGAAAGTAACGGTAGTGATAAATTTATTTCTGCTACCAAGCTAGTAGAATATAGAAATAAGCAAGAAGCTCCTTTGTTAGTTTTAATCCCTTCAAACAGCCGAACAGCAGCAGAAGATTCTTATGGTAATGCCACTTTTAAAGAAATTTCGCTTGAAGGAATTGAGCAAAAATTGAAGGAAGAGCTCATATCTAAAATACCGGAAGATTATGCTCACCTTATCAAGAGCGAAATACTTCAATACCTTAATTCAACGGCAATAAGTACTGTAAGTATCATTAAATATTTACTAGCTCTTGAAGAAGGAGGATATTCAAATAAAGCGGTTGGAAACAATATTTATCTGCTCAATTTACTGCCGGACGAGAGATTAATTGTAGAGCCTGAAAAGGTTCGTTCCAGATTGAATTTCAACCTTGAAAGTATTGAGCTTTTAAGTTCATTTAGCAAACCGCTCTATGATAGAATTGCAGAATTACCATTAAAGCCAAATACTTTACAAAAAGAAATTGTAAGATTGATAAAACAAGAAAATAAAGCTCGAAATGCCGATGAAATTTGCCGATTAGTATTTGCAAACTATCAACATTTAAACTTTGCCAATTGGTCAATTGATATACCTGATCCTAATGAGGTTAAACTAACAATAGATTTAATCAACTCAAAAGATTTTAAAGAAGAAGAAGGTAAGAAAGTACTGTACACTGAAGAAACTAAAACAGCTAAAATAAAAATAAGAGTGTCAACAAACATACCTCCTAAAGATATACCTGATTTGAAGTTTTTCAGAGTAATCTTAATGGCTGTTGATGGTGGTCAAGGCGAAGAAGTTGTTGTTCTCAAGAAACATAAAAATACATTAACAACTCGACCATATCGAGATATAACGATTGATCTTAATTCTAACAATGTAGAAGAAGGTTCTTACTTTTTCAAGGTTCTAGCCGAAGATGAGATTGGAAACATTCTGAACGGTGACGATGATTTTAAAGAAGCAAAAATTCAAGAAGCCTATGAAAAGGCAATTCTAAATGAAACGGAAGAAAATAAAATAAGACAAATCAAGAACTCATTTGAATATAAACTAACATGTGATTCTGAGGACTTCGATTTTGTTGTTGATCCAAATGTCGAAAAAGACGAAAATCAAAGAAAGGACAAGCTTAACAACGTTCTTCAAGCTTACTTCAAATATAGAGTTGAAAAGATAAAATCAGAGGACGAAGCTGATATTCCGAAAGCATCAGAAAATTCAAATAATTGGTTAAACGATATAACCAAGCATACATCTACCTTCCACATTAACTATTCTGAAAGACATAATTATCAGATTAATCTTTCTTCAAAGTTGAGGGGGATTGAAAATAAGTTTTTAGAACACAGTGAATCATTTGGTTATGTGGAAGGTTCATTAAAAAGTAATTCAGCAGCAGTAGGCTTTGGATCGTTAAAATTTGTAGAAAGTGATTTAACTAGCATCATTCCCAATCCTGTATTGAAATTGCGTAAGGGGATTTTTAAAGCAATTCAAGAATCGAATGAAAATGGTGATGGTGTTCTTGAAACAGCAGATTTATTCAATCATTATCAAATCATTAAAGATTACGTTCAGAAATTAACCGAGTGGACTACTTCTTTACAAAATCAAGTTTCAAGTGACGAATTAAGTGCCGAAGAGAAAAGTAATATTCAACACTTCCTTACAGAGCTTCAAATCCTGGATGTAGCTAGAATTAGAACCAAGCTTCCTGATGGACAAACTACAGAGGCTTTATTACTCTCTCCATTGCACCCGCTAAGATTAGCATGGATTATTGAATTGATGGAGCTATTCAATGATTGGGAACAAAAAACTAAGGATTACCCAGGATATAAAGATTCATGGACAAAGAATTTAGAGTTTTTCTTTGAAGGTCAATTATCTCCTGAAAACAATCCACTTGTATTGGTGGAGCCTAACTCATTCAAAAGCTATCATTATTCAGGTGAACTGGCTTACGGATGGGGATTGTACCTGAATGTTTTAGCAGACGAATCAAAAAACGGAATGACATCTGTTTCAAGACAAATGAAACATTATTTCCGCCAGCTCTTCAATGTAACCAAAGACAATTATGTTGAAACAGATATTAGCCAAAAGCTAGTTGTTAGGCATATTAAAAATTACTTCGCTCAACATCCATATACTGACAAACTGATTATTAACCTTATCAACTCTGGTGATGCTTCGGTTTTTGCAGATGCCTTTGTTGAATTGGAACGTGATAAAGCGTTTAAATCTGTAAAATATGAGGTAAGAATATTTAAAGGTGATGACAGGATAATTGAGCATGGTGAAGCATTAAGAAACCTGATTAACCCTGAATTTAATGTGTCGGAAGAAGCAGAAGCATTTTCTCAGCCATCTAAGAATAGATTGTTTCCAAAGCTTCGATTCTCAATCAATAGCATTTCAGATTACTTAAAAGTGCCTTCAAAATTTACAGCTCATTTAAGTTTCTTGGTTAGTCCATTCCCAATTACAGTTGAGTTAGTTAAACCCTATAAAAATGATAGAAACTTCTATCTAAATGGCTTATTAACAGGATCTACTGTTACGGTTGATGAAAATGGTAGCCAAATCAAATGGAACAGGTTTATTAGAGGAAATGAGCTTCCTATTGGTTATCAGGGAAGCGGTAAATTAGGAATTGACCTATTTGACAATATACAATCTTTTATTGCAGGAGCATTAGCTTCTAAACATACAGAATCTATTCCTTCTACTCAATTACGCTTAAATGATAGAGACAAGGTTCTTTTAACACATTTACATGATTATTCTGACTGGGTTATTACATTTGATAAGAACCTAGGTCCACAAATATTCGATCAGCCTTCAAAAGATGGCAAAATACCCTTCTTGTTGGATTATGTTCCAGGAGAAGAATTATCCGGAATTTCATCCTATTTAACGACACGACCGACATCTGAAATTTTAGGTTTACTCGGACCACATTTTGAAGAGTTTGATCTAGACATTCATAAGGCAGAAGACGAGAAAAAAATCAAAATACTTCTTGAAGACTTAAGAGCTGTAAGTAGCTCCTTAGTTCTTCAATTAAACTCTACTAAAAACAAAGCTTTTGAGGTGATTGGATCTGCTTTCACAAAAAGGGTTTTGGAAAAGAAAGGATTGTTAGAAGAAGCTTTCTTGATTCCGATTGATTTACATCAAAATCTATTTGACAACCTTCCTTCAGAAAATAAGAGCCGAGCTGATAATTTATTGGTATCTATCAACCCTGATAAAAGAGAAATAGCCATTACTGTTATTGAAATCAAATGTAGAAAATCTCTCGGTGAAACAGAAAGCGATGAGCTTAAAGTTAAAATGAGAGAGCAAATCGAAAACACAATTGAAGCATTAAGAATACACTTTGATCCTGAGTATCATTTATCAATGGATAGACTTGATCGTGAGATTAAGAATAAAGAATTAAAATCCCTTTTGAGTTTCTATATAGAAAGGGCTCAGCGTTATGAGTATTTAAGCGAAAACGCATACGAAAGTTATCTTGCTTTTTTACAATATATTGATGCCGGGTTTAAACTGAAATTCAATCAATTAGGATTGATATTCAACTTCACAGCCCCAAGAAAGCACCACAAAGAAGTTATTGATCATGATTTAACTTTCTTCACTTTTGGAGGAAGGCTGATTGAAGAAATTCTTGATCCGGATTCTGATTTAAATACAAGAAGACTAGAAGACAATGAGTTAGATGCAGAATTAAGTTCTGCAATAGGTACAAACACAACCTTGAAGCCTTTCATTCAAAAGTTCAAATCAAAGGAACCTGAACCGGCTAAAGAAGAAGTACAAGAGGATATTGAAGTTCCTGTTGTTGAAAACACAGTTACTCCAGTCGAATCTGAAATAAAAGAAACAGAAATTGAGGAGAAACCTATATCAGAACAAGTATCGGTTAATCCTGATCACGAAAGCCCGGAATACGATATTTTAATTGGAAAAAGCTCCCCTAGTAGTCAATACGGAATATTAGGTGAAAGTCTTCACAGTAAAAAGATTGCGATAGACCTTAGTGAAACCAATACAATCAGCTTATTTGGTGTACAAGGTGGTGGTAAAAGTTATACCATAGGAACAATATCAGAAATGGTATTGAAGCAATTCAGTAAGGTGAATGAATTACCTGCCCCACTAGCAGGAGTGATATTCCATTATAGCGAAAGCATGGATTATGAGCCGGAGTTTACTTCTATGATTTATCCAAACGATAAGAAAGTAGAACTCCACAAGCTTAAAGAGAGATATGGTGCGGAGCCGGATAATATTGAAGATGTGATAATCCTTACTCCAAAAGATAAGATTGAAGAGAGACAAGCGGAATATCCATCAATTGAAGTATTACCAATAGCATTTAATTCTAAAGAGCTGAATGTACAAGATTGGTTATTTATTCTCGGTGCTGTTGGTAATGATTCTGCATATATCAAGCAGCTCAAAGCAATAATGAAAGAACACAGAAGAAATATCACAATAGATGGTATTACCGATAGTGTAGAATCATCTGAATTGCTTTCCAATTCACAAAAAGCACTTGCACGTCAAAAGCTAAGCTTTGCTAGAGAATACATAGATGACAGCTTTATGCTGCGTGATTCATTAAAGCCCGGTAGGTTAATTATTGTTGATTTACGTGATGAGTTTATCGTTAAAGATGAAGCTTTAGGACTATTTGTTATTATGCTAAATATTTTCTCTGCTGTTAAAAATGTAAATGGTACTCATTTTAACAAATTTATTGTGTTTGATGAGGCTCATAAATACATGGACAATAAAGACCTTACAGGGAATATTGTTACGGCTATACGTGAAATGAGGCACAAAGGAGTAAGTATCATGATTGCCAGTCAGGATCCACCAAGCTTACCAAATGAAATCATTGAATTAAGTTCGGTCGTTCTCCTTCATAAATTTAACAGCCCTCAATGGTTAAAGCATATTCAAAAATCTATCACTCAATTATCAATATTGAGTGCAGCAGACATGAGTGTCTTAGTTCCAGGAGAAGGCTTTTTGTGGGCTACAAAGGCAACGGAAAAAAGTATAACTGCCAAGCCTGTTAAGGTTTCTACTCGACCTAGAGTAACCAAACATGGAGGAGGAACGATTCAAGCTACAGGTGGTAAATGAAGTCAATAGTTTTTTCACATAAAGGTAAACGAGAAGTCAATCAGGATTTTGTTTTGGTTCAAAACATAAATCCTGAAACTTATCTACACCTTATTGCTGATGGCATGGGTGGCTATGAGTATGGTGAAATTGCAGCAAAATTGGTTGCTGAAAATGTATTGACATTTTTAGCAACAGTAGAATCTATAAATGAAGTACAAATCCAAAAAGCAATTAACAAGGCTAATCTTGCAATAAGACAGCTCCGAGAAAAGAACAATAGTAAAGTTGGAGCAACTGTCGGTGGTGTCATATTACAAGCCAATCAAGCCACTTGTTTTTGGGTTGGAGACGTGAAAATCTTTCATTACAAAAACAACCGACTGATCAAAGAATCTACCTCACACACCTTGATGAATGAGGTGATAAGCAATGGCTCAATCAAGGATCCAAAACAAATTAGCAAGTATAAGCATGTTGTAACTCGTTCCGTTCAGGGAGATGTTGAACATTCTCAAATTGAATCATTCACACAGGAAAATTTAGATAGTTCTGACTTGTTCTTGATTTGTTCTGATGGAGTTCATGACCTATATGATGGTATTCATTTACAGCAAATCTTAAACACCTCTGATTCAAACGAGGAGGCGTTTAATAGAATTGAGAAACACTTATTGGACGAGGCTAAAGACAATTTTTCATTGATCACCCTCCAAATTTGATACTTATGTTAGAAGTCCGAAGAGGTATAGCAGCAAAAAGTTACGAAAACTCGTTTTTTAGGGAGTTTGCAAAGAATCTTTCTCAAATGTTTGAGAAATATAATATGGACGGCTTACTGGTTGGTAATTCTGAATGCACTGTTGAAAACTGGTTGCAAATTGACGCTCTTCTAATAACACAAAATGTTGTCTGTATTATAGATTTCAAAAATTTTGGTGGGGAAATCACTTTGCCTAGAACATCCGATTTCCTTTATGGAAGATGGACTGACAGTAACGGAGAAATGGTAAAAGGAGGAAGTTCTATCAACCCTTATTGTCAACTTAAAACACAACGCAAAAGATTTTATGATGTATTTAAGTCAAGTATAGAATCAAAACTGCCAAAAGACAACTACTTCAATCCTGGGCACACAGTTAGAATTGTCTGTTTTCAGAAAGAAATCCATCTTAACGGTGGGATTCCTCCTGAAGATGAAGTGAATTTCAAAATCATTCATAATGGAAACTACTTAGAAAAGATCAAGGACATCATTGATGTTAATGATAAGGAGGTTAACTTAAAAAGAGATTCATTTCAAAGTTTCTTGGACGTTTTTGAAGCAGACACATTTGATTTAGAAGAATCTTATGGTAAAACATTTGAATACATCAACAAATCATCTGAACTCAACTTTGAGGGGCTAAGAATTGATCAGAAATCTGCACTTAGCGAGTTTTGTTCTTTTTTGAAGGAAGATGAAGAGAGAGTTTTTGTTCTCCAGGGTACATCTAATAGTGGCAAGACACATTTGATTCCATTTTTAAAAGATTTATCATTTGAAAACGGGATATCACAAGTTGAAATTCTAGCTCCATCAAGTAGAATCGCCAATAATCTTGTTAGTAAAATTGATGATATAGGCAGCCTATATTCTTACATATATGGTGGTAATCAAATTTCAGAACATGAAGAAGGTGAAGATGATAAAGAACAAGATGACAACGTTCAGAACAGAATTGATATAGTTCCCTTGAAGAAATCTGATAATGAAGAAAATGCACTGTTTATTATTGATGAATCTCAATTAATTTCAGATAGCTACCACCAATCCATGGATTTAAGGTTTGGTTCAGGCTATTTGCTAAAAGACTTCATAAAGTTCCTGAACGTAAGTGAATCAAAAAGAAAGGTCGTTTTTATAGGGGATTGCTATCAAATTTCATTGGGTAAACCAAATGAAAATCCATTGTCAACCACATACCTAAATGAAAAATACGATTTACCAGTAAGAGCTTTTCAATTAGATGATAATCCTGATAGAAATATAATCTTGGACAATGCACTTTCTTGCGTGTCAGGTTTACGTCAAAACCTGTTTAATAGACTGGAATTCAGCTTTTTCAAGAGTTTTTATCACACCGAAAAGGAAGAGGTTAAGTCAATAATAAAGCAATACTTTGATAATTCGCTTGATGTCAAATTTTTGACCTACACAAATGAAGAGTCGCAAAAAGTAAATTTATGGATTAAAAAAGTCATCCTTCAAAACAGTGAGGACTTATCTATTGGTGACTTACTTCTTTTAAACAACAATATCAGTGTTGAAGCGGTTGATAGCCCCTTCTCGAAGCCTCAAAAGGTATATAATGGTCAATTTTTTATTTGCGAATCAAGTGGAGATACTTCGATAGAAAAAGTTGAATTGAAGAGTAGTAAAACTGTGGAACTCAAATTAAGAGAGTTAACAGTAAAACTTTTAGGAAAAGGGGCTACTGTTGAATTTTTAGCACTTGAAAATTATCGAAATAATCCCAAAGGAGAACTCTCAGAAGATGAAACCATTGCCATCAAAATTTTACTAAACAGAGAATTAAAAATTCTACAAGAGAAAAATCCTTTTGAGAAATCTTCACTATTCCAAAACTTAATTAACTCTGAAGAATACAAATCCAAAGAGTTAGAAATATCAGATTTGAAAAAGCTTTTTGATTCAGGAGAAAAAGTTAAAACAAGACTGGAAGCCGCAGAAAGACAGCTAAGGGTTCTGACCAATAAAATAAAAAGAAAATACAGAGTTGAATTGGAAAGGGAACTGATGAAAAACCCTTCATCCAAATATTACAAAATAAAGAACCTTGCATTGTTAAGGTTTGGATGGGCGATGAATGTTCATAAAGCTATGTCCTACAAATGGGATAACGTAATATTCAATGTTGACTGGAATGGTGGTATAGCTAATGCTTCTTATTTTAAATGGTTATATACAGGGGTTACAAGAGCAAAAGAGAAAATTCATTTATTGAATTATGAGGGCATATCGCCTACTCTAAAGACTGAGTTTAAAGATATAGCTATTGATTCTGCTACAAAAAAAGATTACTACGTCATAATTGATAAGAATAAGCAACTGACAGATTCCGACAATGAAATTCTGAATCGAATACACATGAATGATTCTGATAATAGAGAATTAGTTGTAGGGCTTTATAAAACAGTTGAAAACAAGCTTTATTCAAGTGATCTAACTATTAAAGCCATAGAGCATCCAAATTATCAGCAAGTCTATACACTTTCCGATGGTACTAATGATGTTAAAATCAGATTTTATTACGATGGAAAGCTCAGAGTAAAAGCACCTACCATACAAAGCGGAAAAAACCAAGAATTCAACAAGTTAGTACTGGATATTCTTGTAAAGAATCGAAAACTAAATGACTTCTCAATAATTAAAGATTCTTGGAGAAGAGAGTTTTATGAACTATTGGAAAGACAGTTTAATACAAAAGGACTTTTTATTCAAAGTATAATTCAAAACCCTTATAAAGACTTCGTAAGTGTCTCTTCAGAAAATGATGAAAGTATAGATTTTGATGTAACTTACAATGGTGATGGCTTTTTCACCTCTATCCTTGCAAGGCAATACTCAGATGAAAACTTATGGGTTCAGTTGATGGAATTTGTAAAAAAATCAAATCATGGAGAATAGTGATGTTTTTGATATTAGAAAGGAAGCAAAGGATTTAAGAGGTCAATCTAAAATCAATAAGTTGCTTGAAGGAGCCGGAATTGCTAACAATATTTTCCGAAACGGTGAAGGTGATGAATGGACTAAGAAAGCTTTAGCATGGGTACTGATTGATCTAGTAAAAGAGTTCATTTCTTTGGGAAATATTAGTAATGCAGAACAATATTATAATAAGCTTCTACAAATTGATTTTTATGAATCAGACGATATAATTTCAAATCAAATACAGTTTCTAAAACCTAAAATTGATGTTCAGTACAAAGAAATAAAGCAAGCAGAAGAATTAAGTAAAGCGAACAAACATTCAGAGGCATTCAGTCTGATGAAACAACTGATAGCATCAGGTAAATTAAAACCCATGCATCATGAATCTTATGGATGGATAATTTACCGTTATATAAAATCTGAAATTAATACGCTTGATTCTGTCAGTGTACGCACGTATTTGAGGGACTATATGAATCTTAAAAATGATAGACCTTCAATGCTCCATTCAATGATTTTAAACTTTGGGCTTAACTATTCTAAAGAGCACTCAGATTTTAATTTATTGAACTTCTTCAACCTTTGGGGACCAGAAAATCTGAGATATGAGGATAAGACAAACTCTGAACATGAAGGCAATAATATACCCTCACTTATATCTAGGATTTGTAGAGAATTAATTGATAAAGACTATTCATTTGATGTTGCTGAATTTATTGATAAGGTTAAACTTGAAAGTTCAGACTGGGGTTTCACCTCTTACGAGACGATAGACTTATTAAGAGAACCGTTTTTTTGGAAGACCTACAATTATCAAAAGAATAAACAATGGGATGAACTATGGAAGTCTTTTGATTTTTATGTTGAGAATTATTCCATAGCTCCAGCTTCAGAATGGCATTCAAAAATTTTAAGTCTTGCAGAAAGAAATATGACAGAAGCAAATGCTTGGAGATTTTTTAATTTTTTCAAGGGGTGGCATCCTAGCCTGCTTACTTCGCATGACTGGAAAGATGTTGAAAAGGATGATAAAACCTATAAGTCCATAGGTGTAAAAGCTTTGAAAAAGGCTTTTGAGCATTTAAAAACAAATCAAGAAACTGATTTAAACTGGTTGATTCAGGCGTATGAAGAAGGTATAAATAAGTGTCCAGAAAATGAATGGCTAAAAAGAGAATTAGCGATCCTATATCAAAAGAACGGAGATATTGACAAATCAATCACTATATATAAAAAACTAGCACTTGAATTATATGATAAACCATATTATTGGAACGAATTTTCAAGCTTAGTAAAGAATAATGAAGATCTGCATTTGTCAATGCTCTGTAAGGCAGCTTTAATTGAACAAAATGATGATTTCCTTGGGGATGTGCGTTTAGCGTTAGCTGTTGTTTTCGAAAGGAAAAGTTTGATTCAGGAGGCAGGAATCGAGCTAAATCTATATAAAGAAAATAGACAAAAAAATCAGTGGAAAATCGGTGCTGATTTTGATGAGCTGACATCAAAAATAAATCTTGTAGAAGGTAGTAATACTGAAAAGTATAAAGAACTCAAAGGAATGTCTGAAGAGTTCGCCTTCAATGATCTTCCTTGGATTTCACTTGTATATATTGATAGCTTCAAAGATAAAAAAGGAAGAACAAGATGGGTGTTTTCAGACGGAAAGGAAATAGAAATATCTCCCTTGAAGAAGTTTTTAAATCTCAGTAATATCAATTTAGGTGATGTACTCAATTTTAAATTAAAAGAAAGCGTAAAAGAGATTGAGGGCCCTGAACGATCTTGGTTACCTTCAAAAAAAATCAAGCAATTCAAACCACTCATATACAGAATCACGGAATTAGAAAAATGGTCAACCTTTGAAAATGAATATGCCATTGTTGATTACATTAATCAGGATAAGAATGTAATTCATGCTATAACTTTCTCAAACCAAGAAATTTTCTTTAAATCAAACTCGAAGGACTTTAAGAAAAACGATCTTATATCTGGCAAAAGAATTCAGAAAAAAGATGGTGATGCTTTCCGAACTGAATTAGTGAATATCCAAAAGGAGTCAAACAATCAGCCAATATATGAAATCGAGCCAAAGATAGCCGTTGTAGATGGTGTTAATCATTCCAAATCACTATTCCATTTTGTAGTCAATTCCAAAATTGATGGAATTGTAAGGTTCAATGAAACAGAATTACGACCTAATGAAGGTGATTTTATCGAAGTGCGTCTTTTATCGAAAAAGGATAGGAAGAAGGGAATAGTCCGCTTTAAGGTTATTACTGTAAACGAAACAGAAAAAGTAAATGATACCTTATTAAAAGACTCTATCGGAGAAATAGAACTTAAATACAAAACAAGTTATGGTACAAGAGAGTATTTTGAATTAAATGAGGCTGATCAAGAATTTCTTGTTCCTGACTTCGCATTTATGGGTGACTTTTATATACCTCAATTCCTACTTAAAAAACACGAAATAAAAAGCAATTGCTTTGGTAAGATAAAAGTTATTAATGATGGTAGTAAATGGAAAGTTATTGATTTAGAGATTCTTGATCGATAACTTTTAAAGAAACTTATATACCTGCCAATTTTCATCCAATTGGAAACCAAACTGTAGCAAACCCTGAACCATATCTATCGGGTGTTTCAAAGTTGACGCGGTTTACCATGATTTTTAATTAGCTACTAAAATCTGTCAATCTTTTTTCCAAAAGTCCTAAAAGATTTCTTTTATCTTTTTGTTGGTACTGTTTCAAAATATAACTAAGGATTTAGACTACAAAATTTATTTTTTAGATAAAAAAATAGAAAAATATTTAAAACGAAGAATATTAAAACTGAAAAAACTGATATAATTCTTAATCATAGATCTATATATTAAGATTTTTATTTCACCACCTGAGAACCAATGAACTCAAACATTTTATTTACAAAAGATACTTCCTTCCATTTAAAGTTTATTTCCGTTTCTTTTAACTCCTGATAGATACCTCTTGCTTTATCATGAGTATAAAAGTATAAGACGATCTTATCTATATCAAAGGTTTTTATTTTAGAGGATATATATTCTATAATATCAAGTAGTAACTGTTTTTTTCCATCTGTTAGCTCCCTTAATTTAGTCGTTTCAAACAGTTCAATAATGTATTTTTCAAAATCAGTATTATCCTTTATTTCAGTTTTATTATAATGTCTCTCAACACTTACAGATAAGTAATTTCTCTCACCTAAAATATATTTGATATACTGCTCTCCTTTTAGCTTAGAAAACTGTTCATATTTATGCAAACAGATATTAGCATAAACATCTCTTAATTTGTGAAGTGATAATGTCGTTTCTTCCTCTAGTTCTATAAAATCACCAAAAGCTTTATCAATAATGCTTCTTCCAGCTCCATCTTTTTTACCTGCTCTTACTCTAGTTAGATTTGCCATATTATTGTTTATCTGCTTATCAGTCATAGAATCGAAATCTCTTTCTGATCTAAGCCTATCAATTGATTCTAGTACCAATTTAGGAGATGCAAGAACAGGTATTGGAAATTCTTCTGCCCTCCCTCCTTTAGCTTGCCCTTTGAAATAAACAAACTGCTGATTATACTTCATCTTTTTCAGCTTTATATTGGAGCCTTTAAAAGGATTATAAGCCCTAAATTGACCTTTTTTTACTATTTCTATAGTTCTTCTTCCTGTCAATAAAGCAATGGCTGAAATTTGCTCTAAATAGCTTGTAGAAGAAAGTAATTCTGTTGCTCTTTCAATTAAAGCATCATGTTTTTCTTTAGATTCTATTTTTAATACTTTTTTGTCAGCTCTGTCTATGGCTTTTTGACCATATACCATTTTACGCTCTTGATATTCATCATTACTTAAACCGAAATAGGGAAACTGACGATCTTTATCTCTATGACCAAACACAATGCTTTTTGCTAAATCTGATAGCTCAAGCTCCTTCAAGATTTTATTATATATTGAAAAGTATCTATTTTGAGTATTGAGATTTAACCAAGCATTTTTAACTACTTTCGTTTCTTCTCTACATAGCTTGACTAATTCACTTTTATCATGCTCCACTTCTCTTAGCCTTTTTACAAATAAATGTATCATATCCTGAAGCTTTGCAGGTACACCAATTTGATTGGCTAATAAATCTATGTTTTTAGCATCTGTTTCCATAGTGTAAATATAAGAGTTTTTCTTATTTGAACAATATTTAATTTATTTATACTGTTCATTTACATTTATGTATTTCAAAAGATTCATTTTCCATGGAAAAAATAGAGGATAAATGAAATTATTAAAGCAGTATCAAAAAGATTATTTACCAAAATGTTTCTGTAGTAAGTTCTTAATATCCTCATCTGAAATATTACCCTTTTTCCAAGCTTCCATTTTAGTAAAAATGGTTTCAATCTCTTTACTATATACTTTAGCTTTTTTTACTACTTTAAGCTCTTTTTTGGGCTTAGACTTCTGTGCAATTTCAGTATGAGCCTTATGAATAGACTTCTTACCTTCTACTACTTCTTTTAATAATTTTTCATCTCCTGAATCAAATATCTTCTTATACTTTGCAACATTTCGTCTACTTACATTTGCAATATTAGAAGCTTCTTGGAGTCTATCAATTTTCTGACTTTTTTGACCTTTGTGCAAATTTGCACTAAGGTTTTTACCTGTCATTTTATTTTCTATACCAAGCTTTTCCATAAATTCAGTAAGCTTTAAAGCTATATCAATTCGTTCAGCATCTCCCAAGTTTCTTCTACCTAACTGATTTCTCAGCATCCATACTCTAGCTTCATCTTGATTAGCAAACTGCATTTCTTGAATAGGCACAGTAGCTATTTTCATATCCTTTGCAGCACTCAGTCTATGATGTCCATCTACTACTACAAAGTTTTCATTTCTCTTATATACTACAAGTGCATCCCTTATTCCTTCATCTTCTATTGACTTCTTTAATTGATACTCTTCTTCTGGTGTTTGATGTCTGATCAAAGAACGATAAATTTCATCTACTGTTAGTTCTTCAACATCAATAAAAATCTTTCTTTTCTCATTTTGTTTCTTTGTCTGCCCTTGCAATGTATTACCTTTCTTCTTTTGTTCAAGAGCAGATTTTGTCATTTTTTCTAAATCCATCATAGCCCTATTTCTTTTACTAGTTCCCTAAATAATTCTACAAACTCATCATCATCTTCTTTCTCACAAATAGGTTTAGATAGACTCATTTCTCTGTGGTATCGTACAAGATTAGAAAGAGCATTATCTAAAACCTTCATACCAAATTGACCATCTAAATCTTTTACAATTTTATGTTCATTAGTACGAGTTCTTTGATTAACTATTCCTAAAGCTAAAAATGATTTCCCTTCTTCCCTTCTTCCTTCTGATATTTCTGGAAGTGAAACTAACGTAGTCAAAGTTGATTGGATTGCAGGTTTTGTGGCTTGAATTGGGATTATACAAATATCTGAAACTGATAAGATAGTATTAATTGCTTGTCCATCAGCAAAACTTCCTTGAGTATCTATAAGAATAAGATCATACTCCTTTGATTTCTTCTCAATTATTTTTAGAAAATCTCTTATAGGTGTATGACTCTCATCAAAATTAAAGGGAATTATATCCATGCCAAGATCACTTTCCTCATCAGCTAAACTAGCAACTGTAGATTGTGAATCTGTATCTATTACTAGTACCTTATAATCTGTCCAGTTTGACAAAGCAACAGAAAATAAAATAGTCATTGTTGATTTCCCTACACCACCTTTTCGGTTAGCAAACGAAATAACTTTTGCAGAAGGCTTATCCATTAATTGACTTACTTCTACTCCAAGAATTTCAGCAATATCTTGCATTCTATCCATTGTAAGGCTAGTAATTCCAGACTCAATATTAGTATATTGAACTCTTGATATTCCTAATTTCTCTCCAATTACAGCCTGAGTAATTTTTTGACTTTCTCTTATTCTCTTTATATTTTCAAGAATATGTTCCATGCACTAATTTACTTATTTTTAAAAAGATATGTAAATAATATTTTACATAGTTAATTATTTTATGCCTAAATAATAAAAAATTGTAAATATTTATTTTACATTATTGAAGAAAGAAGTAATTATAAAAGGTGCTATAAAGTACGCTTATTAATATGCTAATTTTTCAGTGTTATTCGTTTTGATTTTATAATTTGATAACTATATTAGAGTTCAATCTAATTTTTTTTATGAAAACCAACTTATTTGTAATATGTATACTTACTTTTTTAAGTAATTGTACAACATGTCCAAAAACTGTATCTAAGTGGACTTATACATCAGTAGGAACTGATGTTGAAACACAATTAAATTTGATTAATCAAATCGAAGGTAGTATTCAATCAGATATTAACACAACTACTTCAGGAGATGCATCATTATCAAATAAATTAGAATACTTCAAAGAAGTAAAAAAGGCCAAATACAAAGAATCTGCCTTTAATAATGAGGTATTAAATCGTCTAAAAGAAGTTGATGGAATAATGTGCCATCTTAATACTCTTAGGAAAGGTGAAAATAAGGCTAATATCGATATAACCACTACTGTAGCAATGCTTAATCAGGCACTGGCTAAAGTTTATGAAGCAAAAAAAAAGTTGGAAGAGTAACATTAAATATCCTTGATAAGGAAAAGATTAGTTCGGAAACAGTACTCTTATATGATACTATTTCTAATATTATCAATCCACTAACAGATACTGCTTTTGTTAAGGTAAATCTATTAGCTCCAGAAGTAATGAACTTAGATATATCTTCAGAAGATTATTATGATGCTGAATATTTAGAAGAAAAAGGTATTATAACAATGAAGTATAAGGCCCAACTTATAAAATACAGGGTAAGAGTATCATTGAAAAACGAGCTTTTTGACAATAGAAAGTTTTACTTAAGAAGCTTAGATATAAACCGTAAACTTTTTACGTCAATTCAGTGGAAAAGATTGGAATGTGGACAAGGATGGGATATGAAATATGAAGATTATTTTGATGATTCATTTTTTAAAAAAGTAAAAATTTTACACCCAGATAAATATGAAAAGAATGGTGACGTGATTTTCATAAATAATAACGAATATCTTGAACTAGCGAATGGAGATGAAATAACCTTAGATCTATTATTTCAAATAAAAGATCGAGAATTTAAGTTTATCTGTACAGTTTCAGAATGCGAAGAATGTTATCAAAGTTCATTAGCTGAATATTTTTTAGATGAACTAGAATTATTGATGAGTTTTGACCCTATTAATTCAAGTATTGATACATCAAGTTCATCTTCCGAAACTCATCGCCAAGCAATAAAATTAGGTATCCAACATATTGTAGAACGATAGTAATGAAAAACCTATTTTACAATTTCTTTCTGTATGCTATAATAGCATCATTAATTGAATCATGTTCAATTTTCAATACTTCTACTATACCTAAAAAAGCCTACTTAACTGATGAAAAACTTATAAATGCAATAGAATTGACCAATTGTATTTTAGACTCAATAACCATATTTGATATTGTTTTTAATGATTCAATCAAAAATGAACTTAACTCAAATCAAATACCTATTATTGAAACATTTGGTGCAAGAGACCCTATGATTTTTGTGCCTAAAGGATACGCCGAAATACACATAAATAGAGCTGCTCTTTCAAGTTACTTAGCAGAATATAGTGCCAAAGACAAAAAAAAATTAAATGTATATCCTGAATACTTATTATGCCTTTTATTATTACATGAAGTAGGACACATAAATTATCATGATTATGGTCTTTTTTTTGATGATTCATCAACCCTTAATACACAAATGACTTTAGCAAAAGAAATGGAATTAAGGGCTGATCGCTTTGCAGCCAACTGTATAAAGAAGAAAATTGACAATTATGGTCCATGTATGTTAGATGCATCTATGATATCTATGTCAATTTCTTCAATGAGTTGGAATCTCTCAATGAATAGAATTGTCTATCATTGGTCGGATATAACAAACAGTAAAATGTATGATCAATCTTACAGCCATCCTAACTTAGAACTACGTTTCTTAGTACTTGCAAACGAATTTACTAATAGTGTTGATAGTGTTGATTCTAATGATCTTATTGAAGATTTCTTAAAAAGAAGACAAGAAAACCCATTGGATACACTTTTTATAAAGGGTAAACATTAAGAATTTGAATAAAATACTTTTCACATAACCAAAACTATATTTACTAAGCATAGAAGACTATTTTCTTAGAAAAAAACATAAGTAAAACAAAACCTACTGAAGGTTTTGTTTTACTTATAAGAACCTAATACTTCACATTCACATCTCTACTTCCTTTTCATTTGACTTTGCTTTTATTTTCATATTCTGAAATTTAGCAGAAGCACTATATACTTTTTCTTTTGGCTTTTCATTTCCTGAACTTTGTTCTTGATTCTTTCCAGTTGTACTTCTCTCTTGTCTCTGATCTTGACTTCTACCACTATCATAAGATTTAGTACTTTCCTTTTTATTACTTGTTCGGTTTTCTGATTGCCTATCCCCATTCAATTCCTGTTCATTAGCTTTCTTCTTATTGTCCTTTTCAATACCAAACTTATCTTTGACCTTTTCAGCAACATCTTTCACTTTATCAGAAACTTTTTTAGCAGCTTTTACAGCCAAATATCCCATTGCATAACCTGCTTTACCAATAGTAGTTCTCATTGCTGCTCTTTTAGTTTGCTCCCACCATTCTCCCATTTTATTTTTAAGCTCACTATTATTAGTCTCCAGTTTCTTTTCAGGATTTACAGTCTTCTCCTTTCTGCTTTCATTACTTGATTTTCGTCCTAAAGGATCAGCTTCATTTTTGATCTTATTTTCCTCTTTGGCGTGTTCTTTACCCTTTTCATTTTTATAGTTTCTTGCATCTTGTTCGACTTTTTCAAATTTTCGTTTATTGAAACTTTCCTTTTCCTTGTTTGTCTTATCGCTATTTGTTTCAATATTCTCTTTTTGATGTTTAAATGAATCCCCTTTTACTTGAGATACTACTTTTGAAGAGTTCTTACTATCTACAATTTCCTTAGCATCTTTTGCTTTGATTTTAGGATTCTTTTTAAATTCTTCATCATATGATTTAGGCAAACCAAATCGGCTATAATTATCTTTCCCTTTTTGAAATACTACATTTTGTTTATCTTCTCCAAGTTCCTGTTTTAGTACCTTATTATACTGCTTAAAATCATTCCTGATGGAAGATAAACTTTGATCATTACTAACTCTACGATTGATAATATGCTCTTTTTCATCATCTACGTGTTTGACTATTTCATCATTTGCTTTAGAATCCTTAATCTTTTGAACAAAATCATTAATTCTGTCACTTCGTTCTTTAGAGGTTTCTTTATGGTATTTCTGTGTATTTTTTTCTTTTTCTAAAGGCATAACTTAAAAGTTATAGGTTAAAAATGATTATTAGAATGCTGTAGAAGATTACTTTCAATTATTCTCACCTACTACTTTTTCCCTTTCACCAAAAGCAAATCCAATTGTAAAATCATCTTTCATATAAAGACTGGCATTAAACTTATTACCAGACCTTGAAACAAACCCTTTCAATTCATTAGTTTTACCCTTATTTACAAGTTGTCTAATATTAGACTCTGACAATTTTTCCCTGCAATAGTTTTCCATATTACAAAACCACATCCCTCTTTATATTTGCTGCATCCATAGCCCTTTTTATTTTCTATGATAGAACCTGAGTTACATTTTGGACATTTAAGATGTGTTTCAGGGATATTCAAAGCATTTCCTGCTTCTCTTAATGCTTCCACAGTAGAAGAAGTATAATCTTTTATTTCCTTTAAAAACAGCTCTCTTGCATAATCACCTTTAGCCATTTTATTGAGCTTATATTCCCAATACCCTGTTAGCTCTGGACTAGCAATTTTTAAATCCTTAATTTGATCATATACTGATAACCCTAGCTCTGTTGGTATCAGCTTTTTCCCATTTCGAACTATGTAAGTCCTCTTTATTAAAGTTTCTATTATAGATGCTCTTGTAGCTGGTGTACCTATTCCGTTTTCTTTAATAGATTCAGCCAACTCTTTATCTTCTACTTCTTTACCTGCTGTCTCCATCAATTTTAACAAAGAAGATTCTGAATGGATGGACTTGGGCTTAGTTTGTGTCGATTTAAATAACTTATCAATAACCTTAATTTCCTCGTCTTTATCAATGATAGGTAAATCTTGAACATCACTTTCTTTTATCTGCTCCTGCTCTACTAGTCTCCATCCAAACTCTTTAATAACTGAACCAGAAGAGGTAAATATTTCATTGAAAATATATGTTGTAATTTTCTTTTTACACTTTGGAGAAAATGAAGCAATTGCACGCTTCACAATCATATCATAAATTTTTGATTCATCATTATTTAATGAACCATATTGCTCTCCTGTTGGTAAGATCGCATGATGATCTGACACTTTATTATTATTGACAGATATTGTTGGAAGTTCACTGAAATTAATCTTATCAATGAACTCACTAAAGCTACCATTTCTTTTTATTTTATTAAATAAAACTGGCATCCTGTCATATAAATCATCTGTAATATATCTAGAGTCTGTACGAGGATAAGTTATCCATTTTTTCTCATACAACTTTTGAAGGATTTGCAAAGTATTGTGAGCAGAAAAACCATATAGCCTATTACAAGATGCTTGTAATGTTGTTAAATCGTATAGTAAAGGCTGATTTTCAATTTTTGGTTTCGTTTCCGATTTAGTACATTTAACATCAACCCCTACTTCCTCAATAATTTTATTAGCCTGATCTTTATTAAAGATTCTATCACCATTGTAAGATGCTTTGAAAGTTATACTGCCTTTATTTAAATGTATTTCTGGAACATAATAATCAATTGGTTTAAAGTTTTCATGTTCTAAAAATCGCTCACATATCATTTTTAAAACTGGTGTTTGTACTCTACCCAATGACAATACACTTTTACTCTTTGATGAAAGTGTAAATGCTATAGTTGCGTTGATACCTAATAGCCAATCCGCTTCACTTCGAGATACAGCAGAATGATATAGATTATCATATAAACTACCATCTTTTAAATTATTAAAACCAATTTTTATAGCTTTTGTAGTTAGAGAACTAATCCACAATCTTTTGAAAGGTTTCTTAACTCCTGATAGTTGATATATATATCTAAAAATCAACTCTCCTTCTCTTCCTGCATCAGTTGCTACAATCAGTTCATCAGCTTGTTGAAACAATTCTTTAATTACTTTAAATTGCTTCTTAGCTCCTGCATTCTCATTCAATTGGAGTTGAAATTTCTTTGGGAGTATTGGTAATGTTTCTAACTCCCATTTATGATATCCATATTGTTTGGCATTTACTAATTGAACAAGATGACCAAATGCCCATGTTACTTGATAATTATTTCCTTCTAAATAGGAATCTTTTTTTTGTGATGCTCCCAATACTTGAGCAATATCACGAGCCACTGAAGGCTTTTCAGCTAGAATTACTTTCATCTGTATAATAAAAACAACTTTAAAAATATTTATTTACAGCACTATTGTACTGTGTTAGTTATTCATAAATATACAGGAATATAGGATGAGTTTCAAGTCTAATAAAAACTAATAGTTTTTAAAAATCTACTTTGGGTAGTATCACTTATAAATAAACTCACATTAGAAATGTTATTTTCGTTCTAAACTAACTTCTATGCCTTCAATTCTTCTATATTCTCCTCTGGTTCCACAAAACTCACCATTTTTATACCATTTAGAATCGCCAAAATCTTGAACATGAGCTCTATAATAAATTACATATTGGCTTGCATTAGCACCTGTTACGTCAATTGCAAACCCCTCTAAACGAAGTCCTTTACCTCTAGTTCCTACAAAGGTTGGATCTATCTCCCAACTACGATCACCAATATGTTCTATATGAGCCATATACTTAAGCCCTAAACCATCAATAGTATTTGGTTTTATAGCTATACTAAAACCTTCTAACCGAGCTCTCTCCCCCCTAGTGCCTGCAAACTGTAATTCTCTGAAAAGTAAATCTCCTTTATCTTGTAAATGAACAAGAACTTGAAGATTTATTCTTCCCTTCTCTATAGTATCCAATAATTCCTTTCCATTTTTTGAGTTCGTTTTGTTTAGTAGGTTATTAAATACTTCCTCATATTTTTTTGTACTTACATCATGTATATCAATTAATCCTCTTCTAACCAAATAGGAAGAAACAATCTGCTTTTCTTTGAAATATAAACTTTTCATTTATTTTTAATATGATTAAAAAATATATTTAACTTTGATAATGAATAATAATACAAAATTTTGAGTAAAAAAAATTATTATTCAACTTGAAAATATCAAGTTATTACACCTATTTTTAATTTCATTTGAAGCTATTGTGTATATTTTTATAATTACTTCTATTGATTTAGAATTTAAATAGGAACTATGTTAGCAGACAACACAGAAAAAATTATGCAGGGGTTGTAATATTAGCAATTAATGCATTTATAATATTACAACAGTAAAGAACGATTAGATGTATTTGATCAAGAAGAAGAGAACAAAGATACATAATACCAAAGTGGGCATTCGGTGTTTATAATTATAATCTTAAAATGCCCCTAATTCAATTCCAACACCAAATCCCCAAAAAGCTTTTTTATGATAATTCCACTTTTTGGAGTCTTCACCAATACCTATATCCCATGCATATATTATAGCTAATTGAGCTCCAAATAAATTAAAAGCTAAAGATGGTCCTGTAAATATAGACAAACCATCTTCCTCTGTTGTTAAAGGGTCTTCATCAAGATCCGTGTTTTTTGGTGTAAGTCCTATTTGGCTAAAACCTAAAACAGCACCAAATGAAGCCCCTTTGGTACTCATTTTTGCCTTTATTCTTCTATTTTTATAAGATTGGTAATTCCAACTTCTTCGTATGTGAACAGCAGCACTAAGATTTGTTGTTACAGTGAGTTTAGTAGTATCATTTAAGGCTTTTCGAATTGCAAAAGGTATTGTTAAAGCACCATAATCCCATTTGTTATACCATATGCTCACTTTTTCATTAGGCTTAATATCTATAAAATGTTTAGTGTTTAAATCTTCTATATTAGTTTTATCATCTACTAATGCTGGTCTAATTTGTTCATTGTCTTTCCATGTCCAAGGATTAATGATTAATAGGTTAGGCTTATCATCTCCATGTTTAATATCAATGGCGTAATACTTATTTCCCAAATAATTAGTTCTCACATAATTATCAATAAAAACTTTTTCTTCCTTTACCTTTCGAATAGTTGTATCTGAACATAAAGTAATTGTACCTCTTTGTCCATCTGGTAGATCAAATGTTAGCTGAGCTCCTGCAGGTAGATTTATATCAACATAATCTTTCTGATTAAAATATGGCTTATGTTTTAATTTGATTATATAAACACCTCTACCTCTTACACTAGTGTTTTGTGCTAATACACTATATGATAATAGTATCTTAAAAATAAGTATTATATAAAATTTCATTGAATATGATTTTTATTTATTAAAATAATAATCATTTCAAATTAAATAAATACCCTTAATCAGGTATTTTTATATAGCAAATAAAACACTGCTTTACAAGTTAAACCTAAAAATCCATATCTAATAAATCAAAAATTAGATATGGATTTTTACCTTATTCAAACCAATCGTTATTCACCTTTACAGTGAACTTACCATCTGTAAACTCTAGTTTTTGAGGTGGGGTTTCTCCCTCTCCATCATCTCTTGTAAGGATAAATGATACTTGAAAAACGCCTGTTATTTCCTGCTTACTAGCATCATAATCTGTGATTTGAAAATAATGATTAGTAATTGTTGTATCTAAACTATAAATATCTCCAACTACATCACCATCATCAATCATAGTATTATAATGAGAAGAAACCTTTTCCGGTTCACTTGTTTCATATGATATTATAGGTTGAATTTCATATGATGCTTTTAACTTCCTTATATCAAATGTTTCTCTCCAAAATGAGTTTTCATTGTAAACATGAGCCTTTAAAATATATCTATTTGGAATATGTTCCAACGAATCAAAATAAGCTAAAGATTCCCATGATTCTCCATTTTTTAATGCAGTAACTTTACCTGTATAAACTTCAGGTATAAGACTATCTTCTTCACTACAACCCAAAATCAATACAGTCAATAAAACAAATATTCTAAACTTGGACATTCGCCATTATTTTTTGATGAATTTAAAAGAATGAGAATTAGTTTGACCTATTAGCTTAATAAAATAAATAGACGGCTTCAATTCATCTAGGTTTAATTCAATAAATTGATCATCATAATTACCTTCACTTAATTGTGTTTCAAATTTAATAGAACCACTTAAGTCAATAATTTGTAAAACATTAAATGAGGATTGTTGATCTGTTAATTTCAATCGAACTAAATTGGATGATGGATTTGGATACAAAAGATCCCTTTCAATATTATCAACATCTATGTCATCATAAAAAATATCATATCCTAAACTATCTGGACATACTGTACAATTACCTCCATCCTCATAAGAGTTTCTTACAAAATAAGTAGCACTTGCAGTTTGTCCATCTCCTCCTGTTACTGATAATCTCAAATTTAAATCTTGATCAGTTGGCATAGTATAGCTAAGTGTATTTGATGTTCCTACAGTAGTACGTCCTACTGCCCAAGTATAACTAAATGGACTTTGACCATTATAAATATTACAGCTAAAGCTTAAGTTATCTCCACTATCTGCTAATCCAGGTCCATATATCATAGTTGTCATATTTGAAGGAATATATCTAAAGTCAGCTAAATCCCATCCATTTGTATTAATCACTTTTGTATTAAAGTTTGTATTATCAATACCTGTAACTTCTCCTTCATATGTTATATCAGGATTAGAAAAGTACAACAATCTTTCTCTACTACTTTCATAAGTATGCATAATAGTACCATATCTGTTTATCCAAGCAAGAGTTCCTGTAGACCATCCATAACCATGAGCTTCTCCAACTGCTGGATCATTTTGATGCCGAGCACCAAAAAGATGTGCTAATTCATGTATCCATGTATATGTAGATGTGGCTGTAAGTATCTGAACAACTCCATAAGCATGATCTTCATTAGGTCCTATTTCATCTACCACTCCACCAACTCCGGGATAATTACCATCTGTTAATAGAATGACTAAGTCTGCTTGATATTGATCTCTTAATTGTTGTGCTGTCACATTATTACTTAATTCAGTTGCATCTTGACCAATATCATTACCTCCATAATTTTCTATAAAATTTAACTCTTCATAACCTGCAATACGAATCAGTGGATGAACATTACTATTTATTTGAGAACTGAGCCACTGATTTTTGGCAGTATTAACTACATCCGTTACACTTAATCCTGTTGCTAATGCCGCAGGTGTATAAAGACAAAGAACATCTACAGTAGGTCTAATATTATCATCTGCTGTCCGTGTGTTAGCTTTATTGGAATTATTTTTTAAAGATTGCGAAGTCAATTTTTCTTCTGTAGCACATTGCAATTGATTGAGTTTATTCATATCATATTCAATTAATGTGGCTACCCCATCTTCAAGGTATTGAATATCAAATACTTTATTTTTTTTTCTTATCTGACCATAAATCCTTCCATTTTCTTTAAATAAAGATATTTTTCCTTTATTAGAAAATTCACCCTCCCAAATAAAATCTTCTTCATTCTGATAAATCAAACGTTTTGTATTTATCCTAGTTTCTCCAAACAAATCAATTATAACTTCATCATTTTTTATGAGTTCAGTGATATTACTAACTTCTATTAAACTTACATTTTTGAATCTAGATGATTTTTGAAGCTTTAAATAAGTATTGAGTTTGTTGATAGATAATTTATCTTTTTCAAAATCCTGAATTTTTTGAATTGCATAGGATGGATTTGAGCTTTGAGAATAACTAATCGATTGCAGTAGTAATTGTATAATTAATAGTAAAAATAGTGATGTTTTTTTCATGTTAAATTGATTGATTCTAATGTGTAATTTAAATATGAATACCTCCCAAATAACACTATTTGGTATAGGCAAAAATTGGCGAATTATTCCACTAAACCACTCTGCACTGAAAGTACAGAGGTTTAATAGAGGACTTAAAGTCCTTTGTTTGAAATAATATCAATTTAATTTTTAACTTTATACTGTCTATATTTTTTCGCAGTACTAAAGTTCTGTACTGAAAGTACAGGGTTTTGAACCCATTTCTGAGACCAATAAATAAATTAATGAGTATGCTTACTAATATTAGTGAAATGCACCCAATATTAATCTATTTTAGGTATTAAAAAAAGTAATCATAAAAAAAAGAGGCTTAAAAAGCCTCTTTTTTAGCTACAAAACAAAAAAACAATTTCATTTATACAATTTTAACTTCTCCTGCTTACTATGCTTAATTAGTGTTAAGAACTACTCTTTACACATTATCTATTCCTTTCAAAAAACTGCTAATTGCCCCACTTAAGTTATCATTAACTTTCTCTTTTAACTCTAGTAAATACTCTCTGTATTTTTCTTCTTTGTCTTGATGAAACTTGATAATATCTTTTTCTTGATCTAAGAAAAAGTAGCATACAGAGCAACCCAAACAGCTACAAATTTGCTCTAACCTCTTCACACTTATATCTTCTGAATTAAATATGTTTGTTATAGTTCTTTCAGAAAGATTTAGCTTTTCAGAGAGTAGTTTACGATACCTTTTACCTAAGACTTCATTTGCCTTATCTCTTATTTTGGTACCTATCATTTTACTAAAAGTCTAATAAATCCAAATTGTATCTTTGAATTATAGCTTTAAGTAATTCTCCATATTCTAGAGAAGTAGCATAACCTACACCACCTGATTTTTCAGAACCGATCTTATCAGCCCAAGCATCAAATTTTTTACCTCCAACAAATAATGGAGCATATCTTTTATTAGAAGTTAGATATCTGGAATGAGCCCTAAAAGAGAACCAAGGACTATCATATTTTTCAAAACTATCTTTTACAAGACACTTATAGTATGATCTTCCATTTTTCTTAATTAGCTGCTTACTAAGAATCTTATGAGAGTATTTCTTCACTTCTTTCAAAGTGTAATATTCTGTTGTAGTACTCTTTTCAACATTACCAGTTTTATCTTTAATACCAAAGTAATTATTATTAATAATTCTACTACCATACCCCGTTTCTAAAGCCGATTGAGCTAATTTAATAGATGCAGGAATGTTGTAAGTTGCTTGCTCCATTAAAGCTGTTTCAAGCTTGTTTAAATCCATTGTATCAGTGAAATACTGATATACATGAGATTCTATATCTATTTCACCTAAAACTTTTTGCTTAAATAATAAGCTTATACTTCTGTGTAAATCTTTTTTCTCTTGTATAGCTAATTGATCTACTCTACCAACTCCATACTGATTCAAATACTGTAGAACTATTCGATTCTTTTCCTTTAAAAATCCCTTTCTAAGTGTTTGAATAGAAGGGTTATTATGTTTTACTTCCAGACTTATTTCAGTAATGATTTTTTCTTGTACATTATCTTGGTCAAGTGATGAATCATAACTTGAAATAGAAATTAAAAGCAATAATAAAGAAACTAGTATCAAGCCTATTTTGATCCTATGCCAATTAACTTTAGGAACACAGATACCCGAAGAATTCGTGTTTTTAATTAGATTTGCCATGATTTTAATTTTACCCCGTTAAGTGTCAAAGTTTGGTCGCGGAGACACTTTTCGGGAATTTTACAAATAACCCAATCCCCTTTTAATAAAAATTTAGAGATTACTATATGTCTAAACTAATTGTTATTTTTTTAATATCCTATTTTTTAGTATATTTTTATCTTTATTTTTAAGGTGTTTAATCTTGCTAAATCCTTTATATTTGTATTATGAAGAATATAAAGAATGTACTGAAAAGTAAAGGCATTAGCCTTACATGGTTTGCTGAAAATGTTTTAAAACTGAGTTACAAACAATTTAATTATAGAATCAGGAACAATTCTTTTAAACAAGAAGAAATTGACAAATCAATAGATCATTTAAACTGCTCTTATGAGGAATTGAGAGGGAAAAATAATCTCAAATGAAATGTATATTTTGCATTCAATTAAGAGTTTAATTGAAATTATATAAATATGAAAGAAAAAAAAATGTTACTAATTTTTGTCATTGATGTTTCTTATTCTATGACAGACTATATTAAAATAGTTGAAGATCATATAACTTCTTTCGTTAACAAGTACAGTATTGATCATTACAAACCTTCTAATATTTATTATGCAATTATTCCTTTTGCTGGCGAAGTAATATTAGATGAAATTATACCTGTTACAAATATTAAATCTTTCTTAAAACCAAATTTAAAGTTACATCCTGATACAAATCTTACTTGTGGAATATCTAAAGGGTTTGAAATTAGAGAAAGCTGGAAAGCAAACAATTCAAAATATCTTCTAACAACAAAATTGTTATTAATTACAGATAGAGATAAAGGTGATAAAACAAATTATTCTGAATTTATTGAAATAGTAAAAAAACATAAATTAGACATCTATAACAACGCATTTATTATTGCTATAAATGGTGGAAATTTAGAACAATTTAACTCCATCAAATCAAAGTATTTTAAAATCTACTACTTAGATAGTATCGATGATATTATTGATTTTGAAAATAAAGGGACTCAAAAATCTTATATTTCTTTTCTTCCTTTTATAGGAATAACAGGTATAGAAATAGCAAAAAAAAGTAATGCTATTATTAGTATAGTCATTTTTGGCTTTGCATTTTACTCATTTTCCGTTGTCTCATACAATGCATTGTTTAGTGTAACAGCTATCTCTATTACCCCATGTTTACCTCAAGGTAATGAAGCTACAAATACTAAAGGAAAAATGAGAGAAAAAATAAAACCTATACCAGAAATTTCAAATCTAGTGCCTTTAGTAAAATACTTTAATAATCATGATGAACTAAAAGTTGAAATTGGATATATCATAGATACAACTTCAGCTGTTGGTGTCGAAATTAAGAATTACGGATTAGGCAAATATAAATTAGATGATTTAAAACAAAATAAGATTTTAGTTGATGAAATCTGTAGAATATTAAATTCTTTTGATACAATTATATCTTTTGATAAAAAACAAATTTATCTCACAATTGAAGGTAAAAGTGATAAAACACTTTATTCAAAGAAAGACATTTATAGAGGTAAATCTATAAATAACGAGCCTTATATTATGGATAACAATATAAAATATATGAATTTAAAAACTAATGAAGAATTTAATGAAAATGAAATTTTATCATTTTTGAGAGGATATGAAATAAAAAATTATTTTTTTAGCACATACCCAAAACTTACTAATTACATTTCAAATATAACACAACATATAACTTTAAGTGACAAAAAAGGTTCTGACCACAGATCAGCAAAATTGATTCTTCAAATACAAAATTTAACTGATGAAGAAAAAAAAATGATAATACAAACATTGTAAAAAAAATCGCTTCTCATTTAAAAAGCGATTTTAAAATAGAAATCAAAATAAACTATGCCAAATTAGTTTATCTATTAACTGGCTGATGGGAAACTTTACTTTACTGTTCTTCTCTCATGTTTTCAAATATGTTTTCATACTTGCTGACTGTTTGATTTACTTCTTTTTTGATTCTTTCTCTATTCTCTTGAATTTTTGTTTCCATATCCTTATAATCTACAAATGATGAGAATTTAGCAAAATCTTTTATATCGTAATCCTGCTTCTGATCTTTTGTAAACTTCTTCATCGGATCACTAATTTTATCATAGAAATAGTGACCTGAACTTTCAACTGTTTCTCCAATAAACTCCCCTGTTTTTAGTCTCCTTACATCTTGTGGATTGATCACAAATCTTTCTCTTGTATCACTTGAATAGGATATGTTTTTAGATTTATTCAGGCTTGAACTTCCTGCTGCATAAGAGCTGCCTTGGCTAATACTTTTTCTTTCAAATTCCTTCTCTTCTTTACCTATCATCTTAGAAACCAGTTCAGCAACTTCATTATCAGATGTTTTTCCAAAAAACTGATTATTAAGAACTGACAATAGTACATTGGCTTTATCTCGACCATACTGATATATTATTTGAGATATACTTTGAGCAAAGTAAAAAACAGCAACTTTGTTACTTCGAGCTGTAGCAGGAATATTATCGAATCCAGGAATATATAGAGTTGGTCCTTCATCAAGAATTATAAAACTTTTGTGCTTGTATTGTTGATTCATGATTTTAGATGCAACTGTCATCATACATGATATCACAGGGCTAAATGTTTGATATAATGTAGGATCAGAACCTATACAAAGTAATTGTGGGTTATCTGGATTATTAATATCTAAATCAAAATCTTCCTCGCCTTCTTTAGCTCCTAATACCCAACAAATTTCCGGACTATTAATAGTTGGCAGCATAGTTTGAAGAGAGCCTATCACACCAGCAATTTGCTTACTTGCTCCTTCTATCATTGCTGAACTAATTGAACGTATCATATCAGCACAATCAGAATTAGTTTCTAGCATAGATATCACTCTTTCATGTTCGTGATGGAGAGCTGTATTGATAACATGAGGAATAGTGCAATACTCTGGATATTCTTTCTTATAAAACCAAATTATTGCTGCTAGCCATGATTTTGCAGATTTAACAAAAAAGTCTTGTCTTTTAACTGTTTCAGGGTCTAGATTATTAATAATAGAGAGTGCATAATCATGAGCAAAAGCTTGTTGAACTAGTGTTTTATGATTGAAAGGATTACATCTATGGGAGCGGCTTATATCTCTAAAATCAATAAAATGAATTGGTAATTTTATATCATATTTCTTTATTGACCTTACCATTTCTTTACCCAGTGTAAATGCTTTAAAATCATATACAATTCCTGAAAATCCTTTTTGTATTAGTTGATGAATACAAGGATTTACTAATGAATATGATTTACCACATCCTGTTCCTCCTATACCTAATACACCTCTGAATATATTTGGTATATTAATCCAACCCAATTCTGTTTTTAGATTGACACTTTCTCCTGTTTTCATCAATTCTCTTTCAGCAATTTTTCTGTCATCTTTTTTATTAGTAAAGAATGAACACAGGAAAGGGGAAGATAAAAGAATGCCTAAAAAAGAAAGAGGATAGCCATATTTGGCATAAGAAGCGAACCGATATATGTTAGCAAAAGCATATATAGAAAGTATAAATATTATAGCGCATAGTATGAATAAAGATATTGGAATAGTTAGGCTTCCTTTTGATTTACTAATAGACCAATACATGGTAATCACATAAATCACAGAAGATATTAATCTCAAGCTTTTACCATACTCTAAAAAGAATAACTTTAAATGATCTTCCCAACCACCAGTAGGTTCTAATATGTATACAATTGAGTAATAATCTAAACCAAAAGCTACTAATATTAATCCAACAAAAATTAATAAAAAATCAGATGCAGTCGCTCCATTTAGCCCTTCTGTTAGGAATTCTAATATAGCTGAAAGTACCATAGTTTATATTGATTTTGTAGTTAATCAATTTCTCTCACTCCTTTTCTAGATCGGAGGATTTCTACTTGTTTTCGGATTGTCTGATTAACCCTTTCTGTATCTTTTATTGCCATTAAGTAAAGAACACTGTGCGATTTGTCAGAAGTATCTAACCTTATGTTTGCAACACTAAAAAGACGTGAAATAAACGGGGAAATGATAGTATAGTCCTTAATTCTATAAAGCTCTAATTCATCAATTTCCTGTTTGAATATACCATGCTTTTTAAATAATCTATCTGTAGTTAATTTATACTCGATCATATAAACTCTTAACCAAGATGAAAACATATAAAAGACTGATATGAAGAAAATTATAGCTATAAAATAAAATATGACTTCAATATCAATTATTTCTATTCCTATCTGTTTTTGATAACTTCTTATCTTATCATATATATCCTTTATATGGACAACAACATAAAGGCTTATGATCATGGATAATGATGAAATAAAGAATGATTTTAGATTTAATATTTGAGATGGTTTTTCACTCCAAAGTACCTCTTCATCATCATTAACTTGAGATAATGATCTATAGCTCATGATTCTAAAAATTGAAATTCAAACCTAATCCATAATAACCTCTTTCTTTAGATATTTTAGACTTTCCAATTACTCTATATTGATATTGTAAGAGTAAGCTAAAATAGTCTCCCAAATAAGCTTTAAGATTTGTTCCAATCACATAGCCAATAACAGTTGAACCTTTAGGTAAATTAGGTTCTAAATCATCTGACCTTTCAAAGTTTTCTCTTATTAAAAATACTCTTTTAGACTCTGAAAAACTTTTGAAATCTTCGTATCCAATAGTCCCCCCAAGAAATATATCCCAGAATGCAAATTCACCAAATCTTATAGGATTATAACTTAAACTTAAATCAACAAGAAGATTTTCATAGTTGTATTTATAATCTATTTCATATGGACTAGATACAATAATTGTATCAGTAAAAATGGAATTTAATTTATATCCTTTCTCATAGGTTATAGTAGTACCTAGAGTAAACCGATCAGTTATTAACTTACCATAGTTTGTAGCTAAATACCAACCATTATAACTTCTACCATTACCTTCTCTCCAACCATAATCCAAACCAAACTCGTTTTGATTTTTTATATGCCTTTGCGCATAACCTGCACAGGCACATAGCATAAGTACTATGCTGCTAAAAATAAACTTTTTCATACTTGATGATAATTAAAAAACAACTTTATATTTAAAATTCAACTTCAAGTATCAACTACTGAAGCCGTAAAATTTTATTCTAGTGGTAGTAATCTAATTTTAATAAAATTCTATTCAGTTAGAATATATTTGGCTTCCATATTATATGTATCACCATTCCATTCTTTAACATATTCAAAAATGATCTCAGATTCTGTTATTGATCTTATATACCAATTTTCTACATTACTGATTTCATTTCCTATCTCTCCATATAAATACTCATGATCATACTCTGAAAATTCTATACTGATCATTTTCTTCTCTCCATCTAATGTCCAATTAAAAATATTATCACGAGTTATTGATTCATTGCTTTCACATAATTCCTCGCCCATATACATATCTGCAAAATCTTCATATAAATCATAATTTCCTGATGAAAATAGAAATGCATTAAAATTAATCTCATTATCTTGATAACATTCTGGTATAAGCTCATACCAATCTGTAGAAGTTATTCCATTAAGTGTTTTCTCTTCTTCAGAAACTAATGATACTCTAACCCATTTCTTATTTTGTCCTAAAATTTCAATGATTCTAGCACTTGTTACTTCTTCTTCTATATCATCTTCATTATCTGATGAATCATTACAACTATAAAGGAAGCATAGACTAGTTAAAAAAATCAATAGTTTTTTCATGGTATTATATATTTAAAATTCCTGTTTCAATAGCTCTTCTCTCATAAGTTTCCATTCATATTGTTTATTCATTTTATCCCAAATAGGATGCATTTTAGAACTATTATTTAACATTTTGTCAGACTCTTCAATGATTTTGTAGGCATCTCCAATCATTTGGTAGCATATATTAATAGCTTTTATTCTTTCTGATTCACTCATTCTCATACCTTCTTTACCATCTTTTTTCACCTCTTTCAGAAACTCATTAGCTTTTTCTATTAAATCTGTTGATAGTTCTTTATACAATATAGCAGTTTCAACTTTTCTTTTTTTTGTATACTCATCAAAACCTAGTAATAATTTATTTCTACTTTCTTTAAAGCTCTCAACTTCTTCAATTGTTTTAGGTATGTTTCCTTCTGTATAGTTGATAGAAGTATATATTTTTTTAGCTTGATGAAGTTTGTTTCCTTCTGCTGTATAAGCGTTTTGCATCACATCTGTAGGAAAGTTTGAATAACCAGTAAAATCTAAACCTTGGACATCTTTAATTAATGTAAAAGTTCCTGAGTTAGCCAGTAGTAAATCTTTAATAGACTCTAGACTAAAATTAGCTAAATGGTTATCTTGATACTGTTCCAATATATTATCTAAAAAAACTTCCAATTTTTCTTCATCAACTTCTTCTTGTATCTCCTGCAAAAACCAATCTTTTATGAAATTTTTGATAAGATCAACTGTACGAGTTTTAATACCTCCTTTATCATAAATGATGAACGGTATATACTGACCAAAAGATTTGGTGCTAATTGATAGCATTGAAAAAAAACAAAAAATGATAATGTACTTAGTTCGTGCCATGAATGTATAATTGATCTTTAGACAATTCAACTCTTATTAGTTTTTGCTTGTAAATATTGATAGCTGCTTTTTTACTATTGCTCATTTCCATAGAAGACTTCAATAACTTTTCTGATTGTTGTTGTAAGCTATTGATATACTTATATCCATTTTGAATCTGAGTTGCTATTTCAAACCTTTCTCCCTGTGTCATTCTTAATAATTCATCTTCCTTTAAAGCTCCTTCCAGTTCACTAAGCTTCAAAGAGTACTCTTTTGCCAATTTCTCATAACTTCCTGCTATCAACACTTGTCTTTCCTGTACCATTTCTTCAACATGTATTCTATTGATAGCAGCATTACCTTTTTGAGCTTGACTAGGGAAAGAGGTATTACTATTATAAGAATTTATATTTTGATAAATATTCAATGCTTTCTGGTGGCTGAATGCTTCATTATTATAAACTTTAAGAACATCTAAATCCATAAAGTCTTCAGATAGAGATAAGACATTATCTATACGTTCAAAATCCTTTGTTAAATCAGATAAGGATAGATTTAAAATGTCTTCTACATTCTTTAATCCTGCTTCAATTTTATACTTCAATTGTCTGACTTTCCTTTGAGCTTCTTTTGTTTCTTGTTCAAAATATCGTCTTGTATACAATTCAATCATTTGCAATCCATCTGTAGCAGAATGGTCATCTATTTTTTTATCGTGCATCTTATCATACACAGGAGTTTGACAAAACAGAATCTTAGGTACAATCAGTAATAGAAATAAAAAATAATATTTAATCCTCGCCATATGTATAGAATTTAGATTCCTCTAGATATTTTCTCAATAGCATATTTTTGTAAAAAGAAACAGCAATATTTTTACTAGATGGATTATCATATCGAAAAGAATTAACCATTTCCTCACTAGCATCTATTTCATTTTCCATTGCTTCATAGAGGTATTCAGTAGCCTTATTTGTAATATTTAATCTTTCATAAGAAGACATATGAAACTTCTTGAAGTACTCATGCATCACTGATGATTTCAGTTCTTGAGCATTTTCTAATAAGTCTTTTGAATATTCTCTTTTTAATACCAGTTCAAGCATTTTCTTATCACTTGATTCATTTACCACATATTTATTCAAAGCCTTTTTTTGTTGCTCTTCATGAAAGTAATATATGTTATCTCCTAATTGAAACTCTATTGAGTTAGTTAATTTTCCATATAGACTTTTTGCATTTTCAGTATTACTTAAATCAGAAAAATCATCCTTAAGCCTTTCCATAAACTTGATTTCGGATACCCAGTTTTGATACCCAAATTGAAACTCTTCAACATCTATAAACTCTTCTAAAAAATCTGAAAAATTGACATCTCTAACAGTATTAGCTTTTCTCATACGCTCATCTGTATCATGCTCTATTTTATTTATTTTTTCAGCATTAATTGAATTCATATAAGCTAGAATACTCTCAATAGACAATTCTTCATGTTGCTCATCTAACTGCTTTTCTATCTTTTTGGACTTGTTGACATGAGCCAAATCCATAACTGGAATACCTGAGCCAAAAATAGATCCTAACAAGTCACCAATGCCACTACCAAAATTCTCATACTCTTGGTCTGCAAATGAACTAAAGTTAGGATTTGACTCATCAAATTGGACTCCCCATTTTCTCATTTCATCTTGAATTTCAGTATCTGATACATCTCCCAACTCTCCTATAGTAGATAAATCTTTATAATCATCTATATCTGATAAAATTTGTAAAGCATCTATTTCACCAAGAGCTTCATCTAGTATTTCTGATTCTGACAATTCCATCACTGCTTCTATGTCTAACTCATTATCCAAAGCTCCATCTAAAATATTCAATACCTTTGTAACAGCTTCTAAATCTATTTCATAGTGCACATTAGAGTAATCAATCTCAACAATTTCAGTTGGATAATCTCCACCAATGATATTTACAAGCTCTTGAAGATGTTGTTCTAATAGCTTCAATTCTTTAATCTGGGATATAATTAAAACCTCTTCTGGATCAGTAAAGTCAATTGGATATTCTTCTTGATTTGTAAAATCAATAACAGGAGTTTGGGCTTTTATACTAGCTGAAATCAGGATAAAAGCAATTATAAATATGTTTCTCATAGCCAATAAATTATTTCCCAAAAGTATAGATACTATTTTCCATGAGTTTATCCCTTCTAAGCTTATTCTCATACATATTTGTAGCATATCTTTTATAAGGATTGGAATCGAATGTTTTCAAAATATATGTATCTGCCTTATCTCTAATTTCTAGGCTTTTTAATAAGTACTCATGAACTGTTTTCATTGACTGTAATCTTTCATACTCTGTCATATGAAGTACACCCTTTTGATTTTTTGTAGCTTCTTCTAGTTCAGATGCTTTTTCAATCAACTTTTGAGATAGATCATTATAGGATAGAGCCATATTTATCCTTTTCATAGACAAACCTTCCATCAATGCATACTTATTAGTAGTTTTTTGACTTTCATCATTAATGAAGTTCTCAAAATTATCAGGTACTTTACCCTCTGTGTAACCATTGATATAATCAAATAAATCTATAGGTTTCTCTTCTTCTATAGCCTTATACAAGGCTTCTAAATCACCAAAATTTCCTATAAAATCAACATATTGGTTTGGGTTATCTACAAAGTTAAATGCTGTTTCAAACTCATCATCAATATTAGAAAACATTAAATCTTCCACGGATTTTGCGCTAGATAGTCTTTCTTCTATACGCTCTTTTAATAACCGCATTTGGTTTACATTGTAGACGACTCTTTTTATTTCAATAAGTTGTTCTTCAAGCTTTTGTAATTGATCTTTTGCTTTTTTTAAATTCACTCCTGATACAACTATATGAATTGGATCAATTACTGGAATTCCTTGTGCATTCACATTAATGAATCCAAAAGAAAGTATTAGTAGAAATACTATTTTTTTCATTTCAATAAAAATTTTTGGTTATCATAAAAAGTAAATGAAATAGGGTCTATAGTTTTTTGTCCTGAATTACCAAGAAATTTCAATTTACCTAAGACATTTTTTTTGCTTGTTATATCCTGCACAGATGAAGTGTATGTATTGTTATACCTATCATCAAATGGCAAGCTAATTCCCTTAACTTGAGCATTTAGGTCGTACAAATAGTAGTTTACCTTTTCTTGTTGTATCTCAAAAACATTTACATTCAAATCAACTGAATCTATGTTTACTATTCCCCAGAAAGTTGTATTTCTATCCAAAAAATGATTGTTAAGAATAATACTTTCATCTAATCGCAAGTTTACCTTATCACCATTTTTAACTTCTTGATTTCCATTTATACAAACAAGTATTTCAGTATTATTAGAAGCTTGAACTATATTAAACTGACATTTGGCTCCTACTGGATAGACCGCAAGAATTAATATTATTATAAGTCCTTTCATCAATCTTCTATTTCAGCGATAAAAACATCGTACCCATCATTCAACTCTAAAATACTCTTCTTTTTAGCTCTGGCTCTTGTAATGGCATTAGCCGTTTCTTGGACTGCATCAAGAGGTATCGATGTTACAGAAGTTGAAAATTCTGTTCTAGCTGACCTTTCTAATTCTTTTTGTAATACATGGTCATAATCTTCCAAAATAATACCTACAGTATAATCATTATCATAAACCTCACAGTCTACAGATTTACCATTAATATTATTTATGGAGATCATTATTTTATTACCATTCAATGAAGCTCTACCTCTAAAAACTGTATTCTTTTTATAGGTATTACCTTCAAATGTCGCATCTTCAACAAAACGAAGCCATACTTCTGAGCTTGATTTTATCTGTTGTTTGTTATGTATAACTGCTTTGGCAAAGTATTTTTTACTGCCAATATCATTGAACATAGGAGAGCCGTATGAAAGATTAAATACATTATCTTTAATTCTTCTTGCTATGCTATCTTCATTGACTTTCGGTCTAACCTGCTTTTCAATAGGTTTTACTTCCTTTTTCTTATATATAGGCTTAGGTTTCGGTTTAGAAGCTGGTTTTACTTCTTTTGCTGTATCTTGATTCAAAGAACTTAACCACTTTGCTTTTTCTGCTTCTAAGTCAAACTCTTTATCATCCTCGCCTTTTTTTAACTTACTAAAAACCTCTACATAATCCACTATCTGATAGTATGCTGACGAGTCTTCAATTGAATAGTCTTCATTATTATCGGCTTCTTCTTCATTAGGTTCTATATCATAATTAGCAGTAGGTGATTCTCCTTTTAAATCATCTTCATTTACATTAATCATGAAATCAAGAAATGTATAGCATATTGCTAATACAAAAATGAATAGGACAACTATAATTTTGTTGTTTTTAAGGAAGTCTAGAATAGCTTTCTTCCTTATTTTTTTAAAAAAATCTTTCATAATGAGTCATCTTTTTTACTTGACACACTTGGGTTTAGATATAAATCTGCTTTCTCTAAATATTTAGGTTTGATTGAAAGAGGAATGGTTCTAACCCCTGTAGATTCACGTAGGGTAACAATCAAACTGCCTAAATCACCTGTCGCATAAATAGGGATAGCTACTGAAAACTCATTACTAGAATAAGGTGGTATATCCCTCATATCTACTGAAGCAAAGATTTCAAAAGGAGTAGAGGTTACTTTCTTATTTACAAAAGGTAAAAATCTTTTTCGATAGAATTCTTTCCTCTCAAACCCTAAATAATCTATTCTATAGATAACAGCACTCTCATTTTTTACAGAAAACTTAAGATAAAAAGCAGTATGGTCTACAAGTACATCTAATAATTGTAGAGTTATATTATCTATTTTAGTAGCAACTGTTTTATACTCATTTCTATCAGTAGATAATGAGAACTCTTTTAACCTTGATTTAACCAAATTTAATGGTACTGGAGGTATATGATTTTCTCGATTAAGTAAAGACCTTTTCATTAAAGTATTCTCTCTATAATCGTATTCTATCTTATCTATACTAGCTTTATAAGCGACAAAAAATGAATAAAAATTATTCCCTTCTTTTACTGTTAGATGTCCAACTTCTGGATTTGTACTTTTCGATTTTAAATAAATAACTTCATTTTGGATTTGAGTAAAATAACTCGCATCACTTTCTGAAAATACTACTCTATTATCAAATAGGAGTACAGCAGGAGTTTTATCATTAACATAGATAGTATCCATTTGAGAGAAACCAACACGGCTTAGCCCAATTATTAAAAATAAGATTAAGTTAAATTTCATAATTCTATTATTTTATATAATCTACATAGTCAATATTCTTCAGTCTCAAGCCATAAGGATTGTTGTCACTTCTTCCTGCATCAACTTTTTCTAGTTGAAATATGCAAGTAGTTGGTATAGTAGCTTGTTCATTGTAGAAATATATATTTCTTCTGAACTTGCATACACCTTTGATTGGAACAGCATCTAAATCAATTGATATAGAGTCGAAACTTACCTCTGATCGAGAATCAAACCTTTGATAATTTTCATACTCCTCAGCCTTTTCAAAATCTGAAAGGATTCTATTCATATCCTTCTTTTGAAGGAGATATTCTAAAGCACTCATATTTTCTTTGAAAGTGTGCTTATTATGGGCGAAAGCTAATCTTAGAGAGTTTTTTACAAATAATTTAGCTTCATAGATAGATACACTACTAGACTCATCAATATGAGCAGAAAAAGTACCACTGTTGGTTTTTATATATGCTTTACCACTAGCATCTTTTACAGCAGCATCTTTATTAAAACTCATGAAAACAACAACTATCACTAAAGATAAAACACTACAGATAGATGTTATTTTCATACCATCAAACATCTTTGATACATTTTGCATTTGATTCATAACATTATAGATTTTTAAATGACTTGGATTATCTCCTTCTTTGCCTTCCTGAGCTTCTGCTTACTTTATTATTGACATTTTTTTGGAAAGAGCTTTTAGGATTTGAAACTACTGGATTAGCCATTCTATTTATAGTTGCATGTTTGATACTAGCTCCTGCTATAGCACCTGTTGCTAGTGATGCACCAGCAGATTGTACAGCCATTACAGTCTGTGCTATTTTGCCTGGTATGTGTCCAACATCACTACTACCAACTATAAAACTGGTTAACCAAGGTATAAATAAGAAAGAAATGAGATAAACTACGAGAATAATAAAAGCATTTAAGCTATTAAAAAACTCACCACTAAACATAAACATACTGAATCCTTCTTCGGATAAATTATTAGCATAAGTATCGAAAATCTTATCAAGTATGATGATTACAATAGACCAACATTGTAAGTTTAAATAAGCTGTAAACCATTTATTTAATAGTCCAGATCGGTTTGGCAATGCACTCATAGCAAAGGATAATGGACCAACTGCAAATAGAATTCCTATGAATATTGCTCGTAGAATATTAATTATTTTTCTAACAGCGAAAAGTAATCCTGACTTTGTCATTGTTACAAAAAACAATAAAGGATTATCAAAAAAAGATACAACACCATCTCCCATTTCTTGAACTGTATCAACTATATAATCCCAGTCTGATTTTTCCGATTCTCCATAAGAGCTTAAATTATTTAGATCAACAAAAACATCTGTTTGAGGATCAAGTTGGTCACAAACCCATGCTATTGTCAAACTAATCATATCCATTATTTCGACATAGAAAGGCAATAATAAGAGGTAAAATACCACTCTGATAATCATACCAAAATCAATGCTCAATGATGTATTTAGTAACAATGACTTTCCTACTGATTTAGTTATCATCATTACTAAGAATATTGGTAACAATATATAAGCAACATACCATATATCCTCGGTCACTGCATAGATAGCTTCAAGAAATGCAGCATTATCTGTTACATTATTCATAATTTGGATATAGTTTTTCTGATTTCAAAAAAGATATTTATTCTACTTTGCAGACATAGATTTTTTGACTGCCAATGGTGAAGTTTCTTCTTCATAAGTATCGTTTGATACTTTGTTATCATTAGTCAAAAATTGCTTTTCTACATACTCATCTATAGCAGCTTTTATATTTCCATTCTTTTCTACCAATACATTGATTGCATTCCTCTCAGAAGGTTTACTAGTTATAGCTGCTCCTATATGTGGAGGTGCTTCTAAGCAATAAACTCTACTATAATTTCCCTGCTTGATAAATATTTCCCTATAAGAATTGCTTTCTTTTCGCAATGAATTAATCTTGGAAATATCTATATCTGTAAAGGCTAAATGGCTACTTAATTCTGAAACTTCTGCTTGCTGAGATTGGTGGTTTAATATAACCTTAGTATCTGCATTAATGATAATAGCTTTTGAAATATTAGAGTTTGCGATTTCATGAATAGTTTGAGTAATTATCCACATAGAACCATTTTCTTTTCGTATAGTCCTAAACATACTTTCCACAAAATCTCCTAATGAGTTTAGCATTGACCATGCTTCATCCATATAAATGTACTTTATCTCATTAGGGAATTTTCTAATTTGATCCATTGCTAATTCAGTAATCATAAGTCCAACAACAGGAGCTAAAAGTGGATCTTCTTTTATTTTCCGCATATCAAAACAAATAATCTCTTGATCTGATATATCTAGCTTATTCTTAGAATTAAATCCTTTACTGTATCTACCTGTTGAAAAGGGTTTTATAGTCAGTAAAAATTGCTTTAGTTTAAAGCATTCCATTTGATCTATATAATCTTCGTCATCCTCCAATCTTTTTTGTGCATCGTTTTCTCTAGCCCAATTATAAAATCCTGATAAGGTAGGAAAGGCTTCTTTATTTTGATTTAAGTACCTATAGTAATTAGTTACTAACTCATGCAAAATAACTATTTCAACTTGCTCAAAATACCCTCCTGGTCCTTTATACATAAGACGCAAACATGCTACTATAAAAAGCTCTTTGTGATCTGATAATAACCAATTGCCATGTTCACTTTTAGGAACTAAAAAAGGATTTAAAGAAAATGGTGACTCAAAATCATATTCAAAATAAGCATCATGATATTGATCTTCTTTAAGCATTTTCATGAGGTTTTTATAGCTACCACCATTATCTATAATAATTTGACGACTCTTTTTCTCATGCCTTTGACAGATAAAGTATCCAACAGTAAAACTTTTACCAGAACCAGTTGGACCAATTACAATTGCATTTTGATTATTTAAATGCGTATTAAATAAATTAACTCTGAGACGTTTTCTGAACCTGTCATTCAAATAGATTTCACCTTTATGAGCACTTGTATAAGACTTTGTAAAATGAAAATACTTAGAACCTATATCACTACTAGTTTGTAGTATATGATAGTTAGAGAAACCATTAGCAGGGAATGATGCGAAAAACATAGTAGCTGTGTCATAAGTTTCGACAAATGCTTCACATCCCATCAAACTAAAAGCATTTAAAGTATTTTGTACATTGTCTTCCCTTTCATAATCATCAGCAGAAAAGCAAATAACATTTATTCCTAAACCACATACTCTATTATTTCCAGCTCTTATATGATTTGTGAAATTACTTATTGTCTCTGCTTTTAGATCATTATCTTGAGTACTCATCCAAGACAGTCCTGAATTTACTTTTTTTTCAAAATCAAGCAGATTCAATGCACTATCATCTTCTACAATTAGAGTTTGAGTGAGTATATGTGGGAAGTCCAAATGATAGGTTAGAGGCCAAATAAATGGTGCATCTATACCAAATTCATTTGGAACACTATCAAAAATCTCAAACCCTTGTCCTTTTAATGAAACTACATTTATTTTTTTCTCACCTATTTGACAATTGCCTAGTTGATTTGAAAATTCTTTTTCAAATGATTTTGTTTCGTTCTTAAAATCTAAATTGGAATACTGATAATATAATACTTCAAGCTCTTTTGTACTTAACCTACTAAAGCTTAATCCTCCAATCCCTTCTAAACCTGATATAAAATCCTTTGCATACTTTTCTGCTATACTTGCTCTTTCTTCAATATTAGAAAAAGGGTTTTTTACAACAGATAATCCTAATGCAAATATGCTATTAAATGCATTTGCTTTATACTGACTATCTATTGGAAATGATATGAAGAAGTAATCTTTTTGAATTTGTTGTAAACGCTCAAAATAATAAGCATCCATACGTGATACAAAGTATGTATTATCATTTTCTTGGTCAGAATCATACCTGTCATCATAATAAATATCTGTTTTTTGAATGACAGTACCTACGGGAAACTTAGATAGTCCACGAGATAAAGCTTCATTTATTACTGCATATTCATCAGCATTTAAGCTTTCCATTTCAACAGCATTTACTTTAAATCCTATTGCAACTCTTCCATTATTTAAATAAACTTTATTGTCTTCTATTCCAAATATGGGTTGTCTCTCCAAATATGGTTTAGAATACCTCTTCTTTTTTTTAGGTCTTGCGAGAATCATAAAAACAACTTTATAGTGATTAGTATAAGGGTAATTGGATATAAAAAAGGATATACAGTACAGCCCTACTATTGTAGACTAGAAAAAATTAAGGCGAGGTTTACACTTTGTTATATAATTATTATTTATGTCGCCTTTTACTCGACTTTACATTTTTGACTTCAACTCTATTTATTTGGAGTTTATCTTCCATCTCTAAAAACAGATGCTTTGGTTGCATTAAGTAGAAAGAGATAAAAGACATCAAAAATGTTGCATGCTTTTTTTTATTGATCCTCTTTAAAACAAAATATCCTACAAAAAGTAATGTGACATTAACTAAATGATACCACTTAGGTATTGGGAAAAATAAATTAACTACTGCACCTAAAATAGATGCAGTAACGAAGAACAATATAAGTATGAAAGCATCTTGAAACGATACACCAAATATTTGGCTTTTTTTCTCTATCAATTTGAAGCTTTCCATAATTCTTATTTTGTAGCTCCATGTTTAATTGTGAATGCTGAACTTCCAACAAATGAAGCTATGTCATCTTGCATATATGCAAAACCTCCCCAAAGTGCTACTGCAATCAAAACATAAACTAAAGACCCAGCAGCATCAGGAGCTTGTTTTACAAATTTGCTAATCGTTCTAATTAGACCGATAACAATAAATATGATGAATAATAAATTACAAATAAGTAATACCTGTTCTGATAACTTATCGACAGCTCCTGAAACTTTATTCTGGGCATTTACTAAGTTTATAAAACCTAGACTAAGTAAGAAGAAGACTACTCCTTTCTTTTTAGTAATTGACAGTGGAACAAAAAATGTTGAAGCAACCATAGGTCTTACTTTTATGCAAAAGTAAATGGATACAAAACTTAAGAGTCTAGATAGCACATCTAAACCTCTTAGGGCTTTCTTGTAAAATGACATAATAAAAACAACTTTATAGTAAAAAAATTAACAAAATGCTATGATAGTAGTACCACTAAAAAAATTTAGTAGTTATCAAATTGTTGGTAATATTATTTGGGAAAGCACCCTTTTACAGGTAAAATTTTTGGCTTTGTTTATACACCAAATGTATTTGAATTTGCTTTTAATTCAAAAGAAAAATTAAAAAATTATATTTGTGCTTTATTATATTTCTTGATATAATAAAAACAACTTTATAGTGATAAGTGCATCAGATTCTGGTGCACTTACATTCAATCTATTTCATAATATTCTAGTACCTTACTGCATAAATCCTTTAGCTCTAGTAAATCCTCTCTTATATTCATTACTTTCTCTTTAGGATGCTTCTTTCTTTTCTTGACATTATTAACTGCTTTGTTTCTTTCTTTTTTATCATCTTGTTCCTCTTTGGGTAATTCCAACATCGCAGCAAGAGCCCTTAAGTTAATCCACTCATGTTCCATCAGTTGTTTTAAATAGTGACTACCCAAATCCTCTTTGGTCATATCACCTAAAATATCTCTTAGAAGAGCTTTATCCTTTCTAAGCAGATCAAATACAGTATTCTTATTTTCGTCTTTCATTGTTGATTATAATTACTTATCAATGTTCTTTTTATTCTTTCCTTTTAATTTCTTTAAATCTTCTTCTGGTGGAATTTCTTCAGGTTTAATATTCTTATTCATAAGAGCAGTTCGAATTTCTTCATTATTCCCTTCATGTGTATTAGTAATGTCATCCTCTCCTTCCAAGTCATTATAAGATGTATGGTGATTTGTCATTTCCGTAGCTAAACCCTTACCCATAAGTAATAATGTATTCATATGATCATCAAGATTATCATCCTTATCAATGTCATATTTTTTCTTCATATTTTTCCCACCAAATAATGCTTTATCTCCTGCATCATTGATCCTTTTAAACCCATCTTTATCTACACCTCTATCTTTTATATTATCAAAAAGACGATCTTGTACTTCTTCTAACTTGTGTTTAGCCGCTAACCTTTTATTGGTTTTTTCATCCAACACTTTGCTACCTACTTTAGCCAACCACTGTTTAAATGGTTCTGCTTTAATTGAAGGAATAGATTGTATTATTCTTAATAATCCTTCTGTATTAGCACAGTCTAATTGATATTTTCTTCCACCACTTACAACAAAAGGCAACTTTTTGAAAGTTTCAGAAAGATCAGCTCCTTCACTTTTGATTTTCTTTTTTAGATCAGACCAATATTTCACGGGTCTATTTGTTTCCACTAGTATCTCAACTACATCAGCTATAACAAAATACCAATCTCCGTTATACATAACTGATCGTATTTCCTTTGATTCAAAAATTATTATCTCATTCATATTCAAATCTATTTTATTCTACTACTATCCGCAAAATTCGGATACTTCTATAATCCTTCATAGAAGCCCCACAGGACATCTATCCGCAAAATTCGGATACTTCTATAATCCCTCATAGAAACCCCACAGGGCATCTATCCGCAAAATTCGGATACTTCTATAATCCTTCATAGAAGCCCCACAGGACATCTATCCGCAAAATTCGGATACTTCTATAATCCCTCATAGAAACCCCACAGGGCATCTATCCGCAAAATTCGGATACTTCTATAATCCTTCATAGAAGCCCCACAGGACATCTATCCGCAAAATTCGGATACTTCTATAATCCCTCATAGAAGCCCCACAGGACATCTATCCGCAAAATTCGGATACTTCTATAATCCTTCATAGAAGCCCCACAGGACATCTATCCGCAAAATTCGGATACTTCTATATACCCCATAGAGACTACTTTAATAACTTCTCTGCCAATAATTAGAAAAAGTCAATTAAAACGGACAAACTAAATTTTCTTTTATTAGAGCGTCATCATTTTGCTTTGTCCACTTTGAATCACTATTACTAACTGGAAGTTTATTTATATAAACCATAGTATCAACATTTACTCTATCGCAAACGTCTTTTAAATTTACACAATTATCATTTTTAAGGCTTGATATCTCATAAAAAGTTTCTTTTCTTCCATTCCTTACACTACGATACTTTCTAGGATTCATGAACAAATATTTTATTCTTTCACCTATTTGTTTACCATCTAAATATAAGGCCTTATATAATCTATTATCATTTAGACATTTAGTGATATCTGTTACAGTAAGGTCTAGATTCAAATTATCAATTATATTTTGAGATAAACTTTTTTCATTATCTATACTAGCTCTTTGAATCTTTTCTCCTAGATTTTTTTCAATAATATAAGCTCGTTTGTTACTTCGGTCTGATGCTAATGTATATCTTTTTATATCACCTTTTTCTTTAATAATATCCTGTAAAATATTAATATCAGACAGCATAATTTCTGCATCTTGCTGCTCAGTTTTAGTAAGTAAACTTCTATCATTTACATAGTAATGTAACAATAAAGCTGTTTTAGCTTTTGCTCTATAATCAGTAAAGTTTTCTATTTCTTCAACATATTTAACACGTTGATTATGAGATAAATGATTACCAAAGAATTCATATAAGAAAAGATAATCATTAGCTATATTCCTTACTAAATTATCATATTCTTTAAATAGAAACTCGTGTTCTTTTAGTAGCAAAGCTGATGAACCAGGCTTATAGTTATATCCATCGAAAAAATTCTTTAATTTATGTTTTAGAGATGTATTTTTAGTTACATGATAAAGTGTTTTAAAGAAAGTCCAGTAATATTCACTTTTTAAAATGTTTATGATTTGTATTCTAGCATCTTCTTTAGAGTTTTCAATATTACTCTTAGCCTGTTTTATAACATAATCATTGTGAATAAAAGCTAGTTTACTTACCAGCTTCCCATATTTTTCATTAATCTCTTTTTGATTATTTATAAGCTTGTCCCAAACAAATGGACTGTATATTTCATAATTGTTTTCAGATAGAAATTTATCAATGTCTTTCTTTAATTGTCTACTCTCTTTTTTTCTTTTTCCATCTAGAGAACTATAGAACTCAATCAATGCAAATTTCCAAAATGATTTATCATTTAATTTTTGCTTAATATTATTCTCAGAAATGATAGTTTGTCCATCAGTTAAAACATTATCTAAAACAGTGATATGATTATATTTTTTTCTTAATTGATGATAAAATTCGTCTTTAGTTAAGAACTTATATTGTTCATTTTGTATCCTTTTAAATGCTGCTAGTTCATTAAACTCACAGTCATCTTCAATTAAATCACTAACTATAGTTTCTCTAGTTTTTAACTGGATATCATAATCAATTCCGAGTTTTTCAGCATATACCTTTATGTCTTTTTCTGAATTAATTATATCTATAATAGCCTCTGCAAACTCTTTATAATCAGCATAGAGAGCTTTTTCATTGACATATTTTTTCCACTTGTTTTCATTTTGGCTATGTAGGCTATTTACATCTAGGTTATCAATATTTCTAAATCTAGCTACGAATTGAATAAATGAATCCATATTATTTTCATCAACAATATAGACTTTACCTACATTTTTATTCTCAATATTTACTCCATCGTTAATTTTTGCTGTACACAATAATATTTTAACATCTTGAGGAACAAGATTTTTTTGGATGAGCATTTCCCATGTTGGATCAGCATCTAAAAAGTCATGATTGTATATGCATGAAATAGACTTTTTATCAGTACCAGTATCAATTAAAGCATCTTTAATTTGCTTTAATTGTAAGACTGTTTTGCACCTAATTACATTTAATTTACCTGTAGGCTGTTTAGCTAAATCTGAGAGTAACCAAGAAATTTTATTCTTATATCTTATAGGAGTTACTACTACCTTATTTTGTTTTTTTGCCTTTACTATGATTGAATTAAATCCCAACTCTTCATATAAAAAGTGTGGTGTTCCAGAAAGCAAAACGACATTTTGAAATGATTTTAATGCTTTGAATACGTTTAGGCATGCATCAGCTCTAAAGTGTTCCTGATTTACTAAATTATGATATTCATCTACAGCTAGTAAACATTCTTCTTTATCATTACCTTCAACAACTTTTTGTAAACTGTCATATGTAACTGAGACTAGTTTAGAGTTTTTTGCTGATTGGATATCTTCTTTTGTACTATTACCATCAATACAAACCATACCAAGCCCTTCCATTCTATTTCTCAATTGCTGGGTTAAAGCCATATAAGGAACTACTAATATTAATCTCTTGTCATTCTCTTTGGCGTAATTTGAAATCCAAGTAGTCTTACCAGTACCGCAACCTGATTTTAATATTACTTTTTTATACTGTTCAACTTTTTCTGAAAGTAAACTATTTATTTCACCTAAGTACTGATTAATATTTAAGTAAGTTCTTTTTGATGCTTCTAGTCTCCATATCTTTCTAATTTCATTATTAGAGATATGGTTTAGGTTGTAAAATGTAAAAAATGATGAATTCTTAAGCTTATAAATCGCTTTTTTAATATCATTTTCCTTCTTTTTATAGCAAACTAGTAAATCATCAATCCCTTTACAATCATCTCCTAATTCAGGCTTTATATGCGCATAATGAAGTTTATAAGGGTAGCTTTCAAAAGCTAATTTAAAGTTTCTAACAGATGAGTAGAATGATATTTTTCTTTGATCTGATCCATCTTTGGATTGTTTCAAACAGTCATTATCATGTAAAAAAACAACACTTTTAAGACTTGGAAGATTATTTAATAATTCTTTGATATCTTCTAATAAATCAACTCTTTCTGTTCTTCCTGATTCATTTTTTATACTCTTACCAAAGTTATGTATACCTACTAATCCGACAGCTGCAATACCATGTTTTGCGGCTTTGAATGCTTTTAACTCACCTTCAGTAAACACTAAGGTTTCGATCTCATGAAGTTTATTACAGTTATCTTTATAGAAGTACTGAAAAATGCCATTTTGAAAGGAACGGTTTCCTGCATTTCTTTCTGTTAAATACTTTATTTGATCGGCTTTTCCATCCTTATTAAGAACTTCTAAAGGTTTCTTTAGTCTTTTTCTAGCCCATATTTTATAATCCTTCGCTGTTTCTGGTTTCCAGAAGTGAACCTCGCCTTTAAAATTAGAGAAATGTATTACTAGGTTATCATCTTTATCAGACTTGAAAGTGAAAGATTGATTATTTAATAAAGAATTTTCTTCAGATGATATATCTAAAGCTTTAAGTCGGGATTCTACATAAGAGCTTTTAATTACTCTTTCTGACTTTGAAGGGATAGTGATATTATAAAGATCGCAAAGTTCTTTTGCTATTTCTTTATTATCTGACAATCCAGTTATTTTCTTATGTAGTTGCCAAGGGCTATAACTTTCACCTGTCCTAAAATCATGAGCATGACTAGGATAAATATGAAAAGTTGGGTTTTTACCTTCTGAAAAAGGAGAATAAATATTCTTTTTTTGAAATGGAATCCAGTTAGGAAAGTGGTATTGGTATATTTTTTCACCTCCATCTGCTTCAATAGCTTGAAATAAATCGTCAAAAATCACCTGCCAGAATGATTTATCTTCTGTCTGTACTTTGTTATTAGTCAGCATTAAACGGTTGCATTACAGTTTAAAAAAAATAGCAGGTACTTTAAAATTTGGAAAATACAATCCAACCGCTTATATTTGAGGTACGAAGTCAATATAAACAAAGGAAAATATTTGCCACAAACTCACCTGCCGAAATAGAGTTTGTGGTTTTATTTTTTATAGGTCAATATGAATATTTAATTATCTCTTATCTTATCATATAGTATCTTTTAGCGTTCAACTTAAAATTGAATTAAAATCTTCTTCGCGCCTAATCCCTCTAAAACTTTCAATAAAGTTTCAGAATTTACATTTTTACCCTTTTCTAAATCTGAAACCCTAGATTTAGAAACTCCACTTTTTTTGGCAAGAGCACATAAACTCAGCATTTTTCCTCCTCTCGTTGCTTTCACTTTGCTGCCTAGGTCAATATTACTTGTTCCAATTTCAATTTCAATAAGTGATGTTCCGGATGTTTCCATCTTTTTAAAATTTTGTTCCAAACATGGAACAAATATATTTAATTATTTCATAAAACTACAAATAATTAGGATATTTTGTTCACACTTTTTTAAATTAGTGAACTAAAACTACAAAACTTAATTTTATGTGAACAGACTCCATTTATTTGAAATCGAAGATTTTAGTTGATACTCTAATTTTCTTCAAGAGTGCCAGACTGATTACCTCAGATTCTTAATGAAAACTTTTAATGTTTTAAGGCAGTAATACCTCCTCTCAAGTCTGCAATTGAAAAAACAGGTACTAATCATTTAGTTGATTGCTGCTCTGGTGGAGGTGGTTCAATGCTATTAGTTAGAAAGTATTTAATAGATGAAGGAATGCCTTTCAAGGCTATTTTATCAAATTTGTATACAAATTTAATTGCATTAATGTGGTTAGCAACACCTTTTATTAGACCATTTACTTGGACAAGAATAATTTTCACTTATCTAATTTCCATTGTACCGCTAGTAACCTTGTGGGATGGGATAGTATCAGCGATAAGATTATATACACCAAAAATGGTGAATAAACTTATAAAAGAAGTAGAAGGTAATGAGAATTTTAATTGGGAAACTGGTATAGATAGCCACACCTTTGGAAAGGTTATTTATCTTATTGGATATCCAAAATGATTTAGAAATAGATCATGTGATTTCAAAAGCTTTGTTTTTTCTTACCTTCCCTCTTTTTGGTTTTTTTATCAAACCTAATTGCTGCAATTCTTTACTGATTGCAGCAATTTTATTTGTATTTTTAATATTAGAATGCTCTCTTATTTCCCTCTGAGTATATTCTTCCTTTAGTAACTTGGCTACCTGTCTTTCATCATCGTTATATCTGCTTATTATAATCTCCCAATATTGATCACTTTGTATTTTATTAAGTTTACTCGCATTGTCTTGACTTTCATTATAATCCTTTTTATCTGTCTTGTCTGAATTAGTTTTTTTCTCTATAACAGAATTGTTTAAAGATGATATTAATATAGAGTTTCCACTATCCCCATTTATTTTTTTAGAGGTATTTAAAGTCTCTTTTTTCTTTTCTATGTTATTGTTATTAATCCTAGGATAATTATTATCAGTATTGATATATCCATTGTTAACAATGTTCTTAATAACATCATCATTGTTATTACTTTTGTTAAAGTTGTTATTTGAAGTATTTTTATCTGGTGTAGTTGTTATAAATTCATCTTGAAATAATTCAATTTCTAAAAGGTGTGATTTTAACCAATCGCTGACTGTTAAAACAGTAGTATTTTTTTGCATTAAGTTCTTTAGCTGATCTCTATTTTCGTCATTTTTGAAATGAACAATCATAGATTGCATGCATAAAGTAAATTGAATTATATCGTTTAAATCATTGATAAACTTTGAGCAATTACGATGTTCTCTTTCTAAAATTTTTATTATATCATTTTTTTTCTTGTAGATATATTTATTGTAAAAGCTGATACAGATAAGAATTAAGACCTCAAATAATATTGCGATACTATAAATGATATTTTTATCAAGTTGCGCATTGTTTACTTGAGTTCTTATGGCTTCATTTCTTTCTAAACCTATTTTTCCTTTCTTTTCAGTATATTCTTTTTCTAATAAAGATTTACTGTTCTTTAATTCATCAATCTTGTTTTTATATAAATCTTTTATACTATTTAAGTTCTCAATGAAAGATTTTTTTTCAAAATCATTACCCTGCTTAGTTGTCACAATCACATTAGACAAAGCTTGAATACTTGAATCACTCCAAGCTTTGTTAAGGCGTGAAATAGTTTTTTCTATTAATTTATCCTTTTTTCCACCTTCAAAATTTAGGTTTTCAATATTTTCTTTGAGCAGTTTGGCATACTCATTTTCAATATCATTTAAAGAACTACTTAAAGTATTTTTTGAAATGTTGTAAGAGGAATTAATAGAGTCTAGCTTAGAATTATACAATTCTTTAATGTTATTGATAATAATAACATCTCTACTAAGATATTTATTAGCACCTTGACAAGCCAGATATAAACTGGCACTAATTGATAACATAAAAAATACTAAAGAGAATATTTCTTTTTTGATAACAGAGCTGATATTCTTTTCTCTATATATGTTATTAATTATTGTATGCCCTGTTTTATGTTTAAGTACTTCAATAACCAGTGAAACAATAAGTGATATCCACCATATGTGTGTAACATATTCAAGCTCAGCTATACCAAAGAATATTGAAACAGCAGATAATAAAAATGAAAGAACTAATAATTGGTCTTTTAGCTTTTTGTATTTTTCCGTGAATGTTTTTTCACGATGCATTTCATAACTTCTTTTAGTAATATGACTTTCACTAAAAGGTAAAAGCAAAAAAGATAGGTAGGAAAAAATATTTTTCATACTTTTAGATAATTGAATGATTGGATAATTAAACAATTATGAAAGGAATATCTTGATTTATAGGAGCTTATCATGAATTCCTTGATTTAAAAACAATTAATAACAACTGATAACAATTAAATTTAAAATCCATATCTAATTACAACAAATATGTGAGCAAAAATTTCATATTTTTTAAAAAATGTGAAGTAATTATGCATAATTTCACTTGAAAGTCATTGTTATTAATAACAATTAACTAGTCTTGAATGGATAAAAAAATACATATAGGGCAAAATATTAAAATTGCTGCACAGTCAATTATAGGTAAATCTTATAGACAAACTCTAGCAGAAAAAATGGAATATAGTGAAAGGTATATAAGCACTATATTTAATACAGAAGAACCAAGTTTAGAAATTATACGAAAAGCTGCTAATGCTTTAGGAGTGAATATTAATGATCTTATTAATAATGATTTATCAGAAGTAAATAAGCATTTTGATGAATCAAATATTACTCTAAATACCTACCTCACAGATAAAAACAAAATATTCACAGGTATAAAAAATATATTAGAAGCTTTTTTTCCAACAAAGTCAATTATAGAAAATCAAGATGGAGTTTCTGATGAATTGAAGGAAATATCTAAAAAATTAGATGAGATACAGAAGAAAGAATATAATTAAATTCTTGTTCCTAGTTTTTTAGGTTTAGTTTCTCCTTTATATTAATCATCTCTGATCTCACTTTTATATCATTTAGAATTGTTTTTGAAAGTGTCTGGTAATTTATCATTGAGATAAGCCAAAAAATGAGATTAAAGATCATAGTACAAACTACATGAAAATCTAGAATTTTCACCTCACTTATAGAAATCATAACATAAAAGCCAATATTAGTTGATGTAAGTAGGAATAGGCTATTTTTTGGTTTCCATATAACTCCTATAAGTATGCATGCTGATGTTCCAGTATAGGCTAATGGTAAAGCATTATATACCTTTAATTCTTGATATGATATTAATATGGCGATCAGCATTACTGTGTATGCCATAATGAAGATAAAAATTTCCTTTGATCTAGTTTTTTTAATCCTTCCTATTGATTTATATCCTATTATAAATATAAAGATTAATACTATGTGAAGTATAAATAAGATGATATTGAAATCCCCATTTAAAAATGCATAAAAGTCTTTTCCTAAACCTAATATTGTTAAGACCATAGCTACTATTAAACAATAAACTTTTGCCCTATACATATTAATATCATTGATTTTGATATTTACTAAACTATTGAAAGGTGCAAATTCAGCTTTGAAAAGTGCCTTAATCTCCTTCATTATTCCTGAATGGTTGAGTTTATTATCTAATTGATTGAATTGAATGGAAAGCAAGTCAATCATTTTGCTAGTTACTTCACTGAAGATTTCAGATTTTAGACTTCGTGTTCGTCTTTATTTTTTTTCTGTGCAGGTATTTGTTTGTAAATATATTTTTGCTCCTGATAATTCTTTAAATAAGTTAATCTTTCTTCGATATTCTTTGTCTCCTGTAAATGAAGTTTTACTTCATAACTTTCTTCAATATTTCGTTGATATTGAAAGTATGTATCCCAGTTTTTTTCTGTATTTACTTTCGAAAAATTTTGATTAAATCCATGCTTTATACAACCTCCACCCGTAACATTTCTATGATTATTTCGAGTGCTTATGTATATGTTTTTATTCTTTACTTTACGACCTAAAATAATGTGAGCATGCATATTGACTCCTGGTTTCTTATCTCCTGCCTTTACATTATCCAGATTCGTATTCCAATACCTATGAGCATCTTCTTGCTTCACCTTAACACCTCTTATTTTCATACTTTTTACATTCTTCCATATATCGCCAAAATCTTCATTCCCTTCCTTTTTAAACTCATTCATCTTATTTATAAGCTTTGCCTCATCACCTCTGAAATAGCGATTATGTTCAATTTTAATGTAAAGGTTAACATCATTAGGATTAAGCCCTTCTCTTTTAAAATCTTTAGTAAGTTGAGGTATGTAATTACTCTTTAGCCAAGTTTTAAATTTATCAGGATCGTTATTGATATGGTTAAGTTCTTTTTGAGATGGATTTACAGTTACCATAGAGAATTTACTTTGACTTTTTGATAATTTGCCTTTGTTATTATCTATGTTTCTGATTACTTCTGCTCCTGTTATATCATCTCTATTCAAATTAAAATAGAATTCTTGATCCTCGCCTTTTTGTTTCGCTTCTTGATCTTCTTTATTAAGATAATTAACCAGTTTAGCTACTGATCCTTTATTATTGGCGTTTTTACTGGTTTTTTTCCAGCCACCAAAATCTATATATGGCATAACTAAATTTATTTATTATCAGCTAATGGGATAATTGAAAATTCAATCATATAATAGATTATAATATACTTAAAATTGGGTTATAAAAAGTATAAATACAATACTTTTTTAGTACTATTTTTCTACTCCTTTAGTATAAGCTTGCGGAATAAGTGCTACTTTTTTAGTACTATTTTTCTACTCCTTTAGTATGATTTTTTATAATGTTATTGCCACTAAATAATGTTAGTTATAATATTTGAAGGTTCTATTTCAACAACACTTACCTCCAGTATGAGATTAGAAAATGATATAGAGATAAGTCGAGTTGGATCTTTTTAAACTTTTATAATTAATATTTATGAATCTTTTTTCTATTAAACACAAAAAACTTCTGGCAAGTAAATTCTTACTACTTGCTTTATTTTTTATTATTGGATGTAGTCCAGAATCGGATGAAATTATTACTCCTAGCTTGGAAGATGAACAAGCACTTCTATCTAACATATCTCTAAAATCAAATCGTGTAGTTTTCAGCTCTATTGATGCATATCAAAAATTTCTGGAAGATCAGGATGTAGAACAAAGAGTCAATCTAGTAAACCAATTGAATAATATTTCTTCATTTATATCACTATCATCCTTAATTAAAGCTGATTTAAGCTTATCAAATGGTAGAATTGCAGAGGAAACTCTTGATTTAGAAGGAACAATTATAGCGGACTTATTAAATGAAGATGGTATCATTGAAATAGGTGAGTATTTATTCAAGATTAATATGAGTCAAGAACAAGTACTTGCTTTACATAGAGATAATTTAGAAGATTCTTATAATGCTCTTTTGGAAGGTGATACTAACAATGATGATATTTTACTTTTTAGCACAAATGATGATGTATTAGAAATGATTAGTAATGGTGAAACATCTTCAGGTTCTAATGCTAGAACTGCTTTATTTGGTTGTGGTGAAAATGGAGCAGATAAAGATATAGATGAAGACAATGAGTATTATGGATCTGATAGAAGAATGGTTTGTAGGGTAGAATATCAAAAATATGGGATTTATTTTTCCTTAATTGCAAAAGTAAAAAGCCAGAAAAAGGTAGCGGGAATTTGGGTTGGTGCTGGATATGAAGGAGAGAATCAAGGATTGGATTTTTATGTAAAATATAAACCTAAATGTAGAAGTGAAGTAGTAAAGCAAGGTACTGTTTATGAAGACTCAGGAGATAATAATGAGTTAAGTAAGAGACCATATGAGTCTACAAGAAAGCTACATAAATATCATTATGAAGCTCAATTTAGCAATTTTTACTGGAATCAAGGCACAAGAGTATATACAGCGGAAGATGGTTATTAAGCTATTTAAAATATTATTTTTTGTTTTATTAATGTCTGGTTCGCTGATGAGCCAGACACTTTCTATTCGCCCTTATTATGGCGGTAATTATAGTTTTACTAGAAGTGGTAAAGGTTTTGAAAATTCTCCAGTCTATAAATGTTGTATGCCAATAGGTGGAGTAAATATGGGTATTATGGGTGAATTGGGTTTAGGTAAGTGGGACATTAATATAGGATATAGTTGGAATTCACTTGCTTGGGGTTTTAAGCTTCAAGTACCTGAAATAGAAAATTATAAGGGGAGTAGAATAGAATCTAAAAGAATTATAGGATATGATAGTAATCAATTAGCAATAGGAGTAAATAGATCATTAGGAGATGTGCATCGATTATTTCCAATTCATTCACAGAGTTGGATAGTCCGAGCCACACAATATTTACTAAAAACTAGAAAACCTTGGGAGGATAAAACAAGCTATTTATTTCAATTTAGATTAAAATGGTTGGTAGGAGGTGCTTGGAATCAAATATCTATAGGAGATAAAACTAAAAAATTTGATAATATGATTAGTGCCCAAAATGGTTGGGTAGGTGACGCAGGATATTATTATCATCAAAATAATATCTCACTATATTCAGGTTTTGCGATTCAATTTATTCAAAAAGATCGAGATCGTTTGAGGTTAGATTTTTTATTCAATCAAGGATTAAAAGATGCTATCAAAGTTGACTTAAACTACACAATTAATGATGAATCAGCTAATACTTCCAACTCCTATTATACCCAAATTTACTCAAGAGCTTCATTTTTTGTATTAAGAGCAAGCTATCCGATAGTTATAAAGAGGTGGAATAAAGAGAAATGAATCTAATAAAAATGTTTACATTGCTGACTCTGTAAGATTACACCAATATTCACCAATTGAAATAAAATTCACATAGCAAAAATATTGATGACATCTACCTTTAAACTACCAAAATGTTGCTTTGAATAAATAGGGTTTTTTGAATGAAATTCATTAAAAATCGAGAATTTATTAAAGATTATTTATAACGTTGTTATTTGTCAGAATAGCCTAACACTAAATTGTAAGTTAATGAAAGACAAGAACTAAGAGTAATTATTAAAAAAGTGTTTCCCCAAGAAGTAAAAGTGCATATTATAGAATAGGATCATTATAGTGTAAGCTTCCCAAATTTAGGACAGAGGTTTAGTAGACTTTTCTAAAGATAAATATTCTTCATTATTAGTAATAAAGTTTTTCAAATATTGCCTTGGGCTTATTCTACCAAGTGCATCATGAGGTCTGAATTCATTATAATCTTCTATCCATTCTGTTGTGATTTTTCTTGCTTCGTCAAGCGAAGAGAATATATAAGCATCTAGTATATCTTGTCTATAACTTCTGTTAAATCTTTCAATGAATGCATTTTGCGTAGGTTTGCCAGGTTGAATGTGATGTAGTTGTATACCTTTAACCATCGCCCATTCATGAATGATTTTAGAAATGAACTCAGGCCCATTGCATGGCGCCCGTTATCCATCCTTAACCTATTAGGGTTACCATATCTTTTGACAAGATGATTTAGTATATATACAACTTTTTTGCTTTTGATAGAGGTATCCACTTCTATGTGTAACACTTCTCTATTAAAGTCATCCATAACTGTGAATGCTTTTAGTTTTCTCCCACTCTCCAGAGCATCATGTAAAAAATCCATAGACCAAGTATGATGAGGGCCTTCTGGCGTTGTAAGAGATTGTTTTACTCTAATGGGTAAACGTTTTTTGATCTTTTTTCGAATATTGAAACCTAATTTACAGTAAATTCTATACACACGCTTATGATCCGACATGGAATGTTCCATTTGTTACCTTCATTACGTAAACGAGCAAATAATTTCCAGAACCCTTCTGTAGGGTATTTTTCTACTTTCCCCTTTAGTGCACTAACTAACTCTGTATCATCTTTTTTTGAATCATAATAATATACAGACCTACTTAAGCCGAGTATTTTACATGCTCTATAAACACTGACTGTTCCTTCCCTTTTAAGCTCTACAACAATCCCTTTTTTTTGATATGTTTTTAAAGCTTTTTTTTAATAATTTCTTGTGCAAGTTTTAAGTCTAAAGCAAGTTCGCTATACATTCCGGTGTGGAACACTCTTTAAGCCTACGATTTTCTTCCTCAAGTTCTTTTAAACGTTTTAAATCTGAGGCTTCCATGCCATTAAATCGTTGACGCCATTTATAAAAAGCTGCACGACTAACCCCATATTCTCGAGATATTTCTTCAACTGATTTACCATTCTCATATTCTTTGAGAATTTTAGCAATTTGTTCCGGTGTGAATCTTTTCTTTTTCATAGGTACAGTTATAAAATTAATAAAATAACTGTCTACTTTTATACTGTCTGGATTTTAGGGAAGCTTACAATAGTTCATGGCCGTTTTTGATTAGCATTCGTTTTTATCTGAGATAATGTTTTAATCTGTCAATAAGCAAATTAAATGGGTGTCCATTCTGTCTCCATATTTGCTCTGCTATTCTCACTTTTCTTCTAGTGTCTTCAAACGCAAGGTCAATGTCTCCTGAAGAATTTAATAGTTGTTCAAATGTCTTGTCTTTTTCTACTACACTTGAAAGAAGTGAGCCGATATTGAACTGACTATTCAAGTTTGTTTTTATAAAGTCTACTGTTGCAAGTTCCCAATTACTAGGTCTAACCAATACAGATACCACATAATTACCTTCATTTTCTTGTTCTACAGCTTTTCTAGCTTGTGATACTGCAAGTTTTAAGCTCTTGTCCCAATTGGTTGGTGAAATTGATTTCATTTCAATGTAAAATGATCTTGAATTGGAAGTATTTGTTATTATCACATCTTGAGAGCCAACTCCTTGATAAGTAATATTGTAAGGGAGGTTTAGTGAACTAAAGGCATCAATAAACACTCTTTCTACTGTTTCGCCAATTTTTTTCTTAAACTCAAAATCGTCTTGTTCGTCTTTTAGCTGTTGAGCAAGATTCTTTATTTTATCAATACTTATTGATTTGGCTATTTTAGCAATTTCTGAAAGTTGAGTAAGACTTATTCCAGATTCTGCTATTGTAACCAAGTCATTAAGTTTTTCCTTGTTTGATAAGAGCTTTACAATATTCCCACCTACTTCTGAATCTTCAAGAGATATGTTTACAAATATATTATCCTTTTGAGAAAGGAACCAATCAAAATGCTTGGCAGAAACAAAACGATTATTGTAGTCTGAACACCAATGTATCAATTTTAAAATTGCAGTACTATTTGAAGAGAATGAGTTCTCCAATCTGAGTTTCTCAAGTTCGTCTTTAAGCTTTGTTGCAAGTTCTTCAATTGTTTTAGCAGTCAATTTTAGACTTCTAAAAGAATCGTTAACTAAAAACTTATCCCAATCCTCTGCATTATTCAGTTCAAAGAGAATTTTTATTAAATCATCATCTAATGGATTTTCATCTGTTCCATAAGCAAAAATTTCATTTTCATATGCACAGAACTCACCTTTACGATTAGGAATTATGTTTCCGAATTCTAAAAGTGTTTTAAATTCCGAACTGTCTTGAAGCAATAATAAATGGCAAAGTAACCACTTCTCCCTGTTTTCAATTTCTAAATTCGTTATTGATTTTGTTGCTTCAATTTTCTTATGAAGTAATTTAATGATTTGACGCTTGGCTGGATTGAAATTAAATTCAGTAATACCATTAATTACAATTTGCTCTTTTTCTGATTTAAAAAAGGCTTTAGCTGAATGAAAGAGTTTAGATTGAAATGAATCATTTGAGTAAGAGGCTGAAATACTTAAAATTTCAAGCAGTGTAACTTCGGCATTTTCTCTGTCAATGTAAGACTTTTGTACTTGATCATATTGATTCTTTTCTTCATAGTTCAGAACTTTGTTTATTTCATCAGAAATATCCTTTACTGTTTTTGGAGCATGGGAATTATCGATAGGTATTAAATCCCTGTGAATGAGAATATCATTCCAATCTTCACTCTTGAGTGATTTCAAAATTTCAATGAACTCATTTGGTATCTTGGTTTCCTTTTCAATGTATAAGTCATCATTTAAAGATTTTAGACTTCCCTTAATCGTTGGAATTATTTTATACTCTTTAAAATACTTAATAAGCTCGTTGTCAATTAAGAATTTGTAAACCGAGTTAAGCCATTGAATATTCGTTAGTTGGTTTTCTTGAATGGTTATGCATCCAAGTGTGATTTTGGATTGAATTTCATTTAGTAAATCTTCAATAGAATAAAAGACCCTTTGCCCCCACGTTTCAATTTCAGATTCAATACCTAAATTGTTTTGCCAAGAACCTAAATGATCTTTTCTACAAATTTTGTCACCACCAAAATAATTGTTCAAGATTTCCCAAAATTGGTCATTTTGTTCTTTTGTTCCTGTAAATTTAGGAATTACAGCGTCCTTGATTTTTATTTTTTTAGAAGCTGTTTCTACTATCTCTTGATTTATGAGATAGTGTCTATATGGTGTTTGAATATTGTCTTTAAACCAATTAATTACTTCTAGTTCAGTTAATGCCGTTGGAATTCTGCTTTGAGCTATCAAACTTAAATTTCTTGCATCGTGAGTTTTAAGCCATTCTACGAATAACTGAGCTTTATTAATTGCGTGGATAAAAATGTCCCGATTAACTAGAACACTATTACTTGTTGTATCTGTCAACAACACACTATCTCTTTTTTCAGTTGGGAAAAAATTTAGACCATTAAGAATAAAAGGGATATAAAAGTGTTCTGTACCTACTAGTGGGAAATCACGATATAGTCTTGCTGATTTCTCTATAATCTTAATGCTTCTTTCTGTATGATTGTTAATTGGGATAGCTAAATCAAGTTTATCATCCTTATAGTGAATAAAGCATAAATCTTGTGTTGTTCCATTGATAGTCTCCTTGATAACTGGAAAGTAGAAATCACCTTCGTTTTTGTTTTCAAATAATTCATAAGTAATTTGCTTTCCTGTTATTTCATTATTTATTATGACTTTTTTAAGTTCTTTAACGAAAAATAGTGTCTGAGGTAATGTAGAAGCAAGGTCTTCAACACCAACTATTGCGGCTTCTTTTGATTCAGAATTTTCTAATGGATAAATAAAAACAGTGTCAAAGTCCGTTTCTTTTCTTTGTGAATGATAGTAATGTCTTGTTGGAAATAGATTTTCATCTTCAATTTTCTCAATCTTGTCAAGTTCTTCAGCTATAAAAGTTATTAAGTCTTCAGATTTTTCAGCCTTTCGATTTAGTTCAAATTGAAAAGTTTTGGGCGACAGTCCATCTTGTTCAACAATTCCCTTTACTGTTACTGTGTCTGAAAGTAAATGAGTACTAATAAAACCTGTTCCAAACTTACCTGTTATTCTCTTGTTTGTGCTGTCAGAAGGCTTTCCTGAACTTACTTGTTGGATTAGTCCAGTAATATTTTCTATTCGAAATGGGTTACCATTGTGGCTAAAAATGAATTCGTTCTGTTTTAAGATAATTTCAATTGTCACACCTCCATAAATATTTGGAACGTCTTTTGCATTTTGCATTAACTCCCAAATCCACCTTCTTCTAGATTTTGTTCTTTCATTTCTTACATCTGACAAGATTTGAATAACCTTATCAGCAGTCAGTTTGTAGTTATTATAGTTTTTGCTCTGTTGAACTGTTTCTAAATATGTTGGCATTGTCTAAGTTGTGTGTCGTTTTTTAAATAAATGTTGACAATTAACTAAAATCCGTAAGCTGATTAAAAGTATTTGATCCAAATAAACTTCTCGAGTAGCACATCATTTGATGATCTTTAGTGTTTTTGTGTACCCAATGTTGGTATCTTTAAATTTATCGTAAGATAAATTATTAATCTAGAGGAAGCAAACCTTTATGGAATGGAGTCGATATCCTAAATTATATATTTGCTCCTAAAAATATTGAAAATTCTAGAAACCCTTTACTAATTATTTAGCTAATGAAGAGCAAAAAATAATTATTAAAGGGTTTCTAAAGTGTAGTTATTTTCTTACTTTAAAAAAGCAGTTTTAATTATGGCATTAAAGATAAATTTATGATTAATATAGCTATTTGTGGAAGGACTAATTCAGGAAAAACTTCCTTAATTTCAACTATTAGAGATAAAGAAAGTGGGATAATATCTGATTCATCAAATACTACTAAGCAAGTAGCAAAGTTCACTCATGAAATACTTGATATTCAATTTTATGATTTCCCTGGTTTTGAAAAAACAGGGAATGTAGAGGCATTTTTAAAATTAGTTAAAGAAAAGCCTTCAATGAAAGAATGTTTTTATACAACAATCTTGTCAGATGAATATTCGAAAAGAGATTATGATAATTTACAAAACTTAAAAGAGGTAGATGTAATTTTATTTATTTGTGATAGTCAAACTGTACCTGATGCTAGTCATTTATCTGAGCTAAATTTATTAAGAGAAGTGAATACTAATATAGTAGGCATAATAACGAAAGTAACTAACCTTGAATTAAATAATAACAATTACAAGCTTAACAGAAAGGATAGTTGGATTTCTTTTTTGCATTCTAATGGAATTACTGATGTAATTGATTTCAACTCTCATATCGATAATAAATTGAAAATTATCGATATTATGAATACTGTAGGTAAATATGTAATAAATACTGAAAGACGTAAAACTTTTTTAAGTAATGTAAAAAAGTTAAATGATAAATATACTGATGATACCAAAAAGTCTTCATTAGCATTTCATCAGTTAATATTAGGATTAGATAATTTAAAAGTTGATAATAAAGGTGTTAACATATCAAATAATACATCATCTTTATTCCAGTATAGAGTAAAAGCTCTTTTTGATAAGTATTTAAAAAATCTAAAAGAAATATATCAAATATCTTTTGAAGATTTAGATGATCATTATAATATTTCAAATTATAATCATGATGGGTACTTATATAGGAATAGAGACAAAGAATATGGTGATGTAGGTATGTCTATAGGATATTTTAGTATCGCTACTCCTTTAGCTTTTATTAATCCACTTTTGGGTATTGGACTTGGTATGGCAGGCTTATTTGCAGGAAGAGTTGCAGGAAGTGCAATAGCATCTGAAAAAGATAAGAATACAGTTACTTATATTACAGTAAATGCAGAATTGAGATACCAAATAGCAAAACGGGCTGTTTGTTTATATTTAATATCTTCGAGGTTAGGTTATTCTAAAAAAGTTGAAATAGAACATGATAGAAAAAAAATAGATAATTATGATTATATCAATGTATTAGAGGAAAAAATAGGGTTATTAGACAATGAAACAATCATATATAAAAAATATGAAGAGTGGTTTCTTTCTGCAATTAATTGTTTTTAGAGATAATTGTAAGAATGAAGAATTTATTTCTATTTTTTTTACATTAGAACTATTAAAAAAGTAATTTACTTTTATCTAAAAGCAGATTGGTTTCATAGAGATATTTATCACTAAATCCCTTTTTGGATTGAAGATACTGTTAAATTACATCTATCAACTATTAAACTACCAAAATGTTATTTTGAATAAAGTTTGAAATTCCGCAAAAAATGAGTTTTATAAGTGCTTATTTAAAAAAGAGTTTGATTTAATATCAAATAATGTATGTTGGATATTTCACATAGTTCAGCGAAAAAAACTAGTGTTTATATAAAACGTCTTCATTTACTTTTTGCTTAAGCTTAATGAGCAATAATCCATAAATATGAGTTACATACATCCTATTTACTTGCATCGCATTGCAATTGCAAAAAAGTATAAAAAAAGAAGGCTTGATTTAACTCTATACTCTGACTACTATGAGTCTAAATTAACTGATTTTCCTTTATCTAAAATACCAGAAGAAATAAAAATCTTAAATTTTCTGGAAGAGTTAATATTAAAAAATAATAAGATACAAGAATTACCAGAGTGGCTCACTGGATTATCTAAATTAAAACTTATAGATATACGGGGCAATCCTCTCCAAAATAACCAACACCATTTACCAATATTTATAGATAAAAATCAGTATAAAACACTTGCCTTACCCAAAGAAGAAATTGTAGGTATAGAAATAAAAAATGAAGAAGATCTGTATCCCTCCCATAAACCAGCCTATTACATTAGAGGGTAATTGCTTTACTTAGCTGAAAAAGTAATTATGTACACTTCCAAAGAAATGTTTCCAGTAGTTGAAGACTGGTTGTCTAGCGGATTGAATCAAAAAGCATATAGTCTACAACATAATTTACCACTTCATATCTTACCCTACTGGGTGTCTCGTTACAGAAAGCTAAGGTCTGAATCAGCTCCAAAAGAAAAATCAACAAAGTTTATTGCTGTAAACTATGAAAAGCCAATGCTTCAAGGCGTAGAAATAGAATTCCCCAATGGCATCATCCTCCGTTTTTCAAAAGCAGTATCACCTACTTATTTACACCAAGTATTGAAGCTATGTTCGGATTAAATTCCCAACAACGCTTCTTTCTGTGTGATCAACCAGCGGATATGCGCAAGGGCTTCGATGGATTGAGTGGTTTGGTAGAAAACTATATGGGACAAAAAATCTATTCTGGAGATGCCTTTATATTCTTAGGCAAACGACTTGATCGTTTAAAGGTGCTTGTTTGGGAACCCAGTGGTTTTATTCTTTACTACAAGCGGTTAGAATCAGGTACGTTTAAATTACTAACAGGTAAATCCTCTTCTATTTACCTGAGTTATAGTGAATTTTCTTTGCTACTTGATGGCTTGGAAGTGGCAGTTACAAGACGCAGAAAACGCTATGAAAAACCACTTGAATAGTTGCTGAAATCATTGTCTAACTGACTGTTGAGTAGTATTTTAGAGTTATGACAGGAACAGGAGATACTACTTTATTAGAGCAAAATGCTGCATTGATAGAAGAGAAAAAACAACTCTTGGAGCAGGTTGAATCACTTAAAGCTGAGCTATCAGAATTGAAGCGATTGATATATGGTAGTAAACGAGAAAGGTTCATTCCTAGTGATACCAATAGCAAGCAACTCACTTTACCTTTAGATGAAGATATTCCAGCTGAAACACCTGCTAAAGTAAAACAAACCATTAGCTATCAAAGGGCTACTATTGGCGAAAAGCAGCCACAAGGCTCATCTCGTCAAGTGTTACCAGCACATCTACCTCGCAAAGAGGTAGTATTGGAGCCTGAAGTGGATACCACTCACATGCGTAAGATCGGAGAAGAAATTACTGAGGAGTTAGACATGACACCAGCTAAGTTGTTTGTTCGTCGCTACATCAGACCTCGTTATGTGAGTAAAGAAGAAGAATTTTATGTAGCCAACCTACCAGCCAGACCAATTGACAAGGGTATCCCAGGACCTGGACTACTAGCCCATATTCTGGTGGATAAATTTTGTCATCACCTACCATTTTACAGACAACAAAAAAGATTTAACCAGTTAGGGATAAAGATTGCTCCTAGTACTTTGGGTAACTGGTTAAAACCTGCTTGTCAGTTATTGAACCCTTTATATCAGGCATTAAAATTTGAGGTGTTGCATAATAATTACTTACAGGTTGATGAGAGCCCAATTAAGGTGTTAGATGATACCAAAAAAGGAAAGACTCATCGTGGTTACTATTGGACTTATTATTCTCCAGAGCAGGAAGTCGTGATGTTTGATTATCAAAAGGGACGATCTAGAGAAGGCCCTGTCAATATGCTGCAAGGTTATGAAGGTTACATACAAACAGATGGATACAAAGTTTATGATCAGCTCCTTGAAGAAGAAGGGATGAACATCATCCTTGTTGGATGCATGGCACACGTACGCCGCTACTTCGAGAAAGCTTTGGATAACGATGAATCCAGAGCCAGACATGCCTTGCTTTTATTCCAGCAATTGTATGCTGTTGAACGTGAGGCAAGAGACAACAAGCTAGATGCCTTGCAGAGATATAAACTTAGGCAAGAAAAATCCCGTCCAATCATGGATTTGTTGGGGCAATGGATTGTAGATGAGTACCCTAAAGTATTGCCGAAATCTGCCATTGGTAAAGCCATGCATTATCTGGCAGAAAGATATAATAAGCTGTATGTATATCTCAATGACGGCAGGTTAGAAATAGATTGTGCGGCAACCGTAACAACTTGATCGAAAATAATATTCGACCAGTGGCTATTGGTCGGAAGAATTATCTCTTTGCGGGGTCACATGAAGCAGCTCAAAGAGCAGCTATAATGTACAGCATATTAGGCAGTTGCAAATTGCACCAAATCAATCCATACGAGTATCTGCAAGATATATTTGAAAGGTTACCAGAACAACCCATTAACAGAATAAATGAGCTGCTACCACAAAACTGGAAATCCACGAGCTAATAAATCCTCTTATTTTTAGCAAGAGCTACTTGGTGAGGTGGATACCTATTTATAGACTTTCCAAATCTTTTCATGATTGCTATGTCACTTTGCTTACATGCATCAATCCATTTTAAAAGTAACTCACCTTTTCTTTTAGCAAGTATGTTTCTGAATTGGATTGATAAGCTCCTTGCTAGTTGTATGTTTGGTTGAATTTGGCATAAGGCTTTAATGTATTTGTATTCTTTGGCTTTCATTTCCTTTTGATAACTTAACAATAATCTACTTACCTTCCTTGAACTCCAATTTATTACAACCGTTTTGGCTGACTTCTTTTCTTTTTCGCCAAACTGATTCACTATTGAATGAACACTTCGATAGGTAACTTGAATACCTTGTTCAACTAATAACTTCCATAGCTTTGTTGGACTTTTTTCTCCACAGCTCCAATGATATTTAAGTTCATTATAATAGTTCCGAGCAGAGTTTGATTTAACTGTAGGTAAGCTTTTTTCAGGATACTCTTCAAATTGCAAATATCTTTTAACAGTATTCTTGCTGATAGACAGCTTTTTAGCAATAGTCTTTTTTCCCATTCCTTGAGAAAACAAAGTCTTTACTTCTTTAAATATGAGTGCGTATCTACTTGGTTGAGAGGGTTTCTTTTGTTGGGATTGTTGAAGCAATTTTTCCTCTTCAGCTTGTAGTATTTTTTGTCTTTCCTCTTTTTCCAATGACCAAGATGCCTTTCGTAAATCAGAATTATGTTTCTCTAATAATTTCTGCAAACATTCTTTTAAATTTTTCAGTAAATGCCAGTCTGCGAGACCCGTCGATCTGCAACTTGTAAAGCATCTGGTGCGCCTTGTTTGGCAGCTTCTGCATAGGCTCCTGAACGATCTCTGCTAATAATTTCAATTCCAGGGTGAGCTTCTAACCAATTTTTTAAAGTTTCTGAGGTTCTATCAGGCAGCAAATCTATTGGTTTGTTTTTTTCAAGATCAACTAAAATTGTCCCATAATTATCTCCTTTTCTAAATGCCCAATCATCAACACCTAAAACTCTTGGTGTAGAGAATTTTTGAAGTTTTTTACTGTGCATCAGTCTTAGCAAAGTACTACTACTTACATTCAAAAATAATTTTTGACATAACTGAGAGGCTGGATTAGCGCCTATTTTAAGAGCTATGGCTTGCATTTCTAGTTTTACCCGATTGGTTTTACGTTGATATACTTGTATTTCAGGTCCCAGTCGTTCACAAAAAATTTTAAACCTGCATGCAGGATTTTGACAATAGTATTTTCTGACACCCAAATTTAATTTTAAATGAAAGTTGCATATAGATAAATCCTGTACTGTTCTGCAATAGTAGCTATGAATATAATGACTGTTTTTCCCACAATGCGGACATGCTACTGTAGTAGCTGTTCGTAAAATATCAATTGCCAACACAGGATATTTTCCTTCAGTATCTATTGTGAATTTTTCAAATTGTATTGCAGGAACTTTTGGTAGTAAGGATTCTAGTAGGTTCATCTTTTTATTGTTAAATCTACCAGAAATTCAGATTTTTAATTTACCACCAAAAATGACGATGAACCACATTCACCGGAATAATCACAGTGGGAATTACAGTTTGTTTGACTGTTGGTGTGATAATTTACAATATTTTAGTTGATCCTTCAAAAGAATTTGTACATACAGGAAAACTTTTAAATGTAGTTTTAATTTCAATAGTTGGATTAATGCTAGAAATTGCCAGAAATTGGTTTTTAACAAGTAAAATCAAATCAAAATCTTCATTAACTCTTATTGATTTATTAGGAGCTACAACAGTTATGTCAGCTAATACATCTGAAGAAGTTGATCAAAAGGCAAGAGAAATATCCGATTATTTGGATGATAATCATGATCAGATTGATGAAGAATTAAAAGAGCAGCTTAAAAATCAAATCAATCGTAAGATTGGTAAAAATAAATCTCTCCGTTTTGGTGGAACAGACATTATAATTAAGTGTAATAGTCAAGACTTAATCTGACAGTCATGGTCTTATAATTGATTTTTGTCTGTCAGATTGATTTCACCTTCTAGGTCTCTACTTCCCAAATCCCTTTCCTCTACCAACCCCTCCGGTTTACTGCTCAAGAGGGGATTGCCAGAGGAGCGGTCTTTATCCTCACGCCAAGGTAATCGATCCAATTGTTTTTCCAAAGCCAAATGTTTGGATTCCATAAAAGTATCCCACGGGGTCTTGCCATTGCAATGTTTTCCTGAATGGGTTCTTTGTCTATTGTACCACTCCAACCAAGCATCCAGTTCTATCTGTAATTCATATATTGACCGAAATATTTTTTTTCGGAATACTACTGCATAGAATTCATCTTGGATAGTCCTATGAAACCTCTCACAGATTCCATTGGTTTGTGGTGATTTGGCCTTTGTCCTTGTATGGTCGATATCCTCAAGGTCGAGATAAAGTTGATAGGGATGTTTTTCAATTTTACCACAGTATTCCGTTCCCCTGTCTGTCAAAATACGTAACAGCCTTACATCCTGTTCCTCATACATAGGTAACACTTTGTCGTTGAGTAAATCTGCTGCGGTAAGGGCATCTTTATTGGAATATAACTTTGCCTGCGCCACCTTGCAGTAAGTATCGATATAGGTCTGTTGATATATACGACCTACTCCTTTTACATTGCCCACATAGTAGGTGTCTTGACTGCCTAAATAACCTGGATGCTGAGTTTCGATTTCACCTTTGGCTACTTTTTCTTCCCTTGCTTTTTCCAATGCCTGTAACTGCGCTTCGGTCAATATACCGCCTTCTTTGGCTACCTTAGCTTCCAAGGATTTCAAACGCTTTTTAAAAGATTCCAAATCATTCCGCAACCAAATGCTACGAATACCTCCTGCAGAAACGGTTATCCCTTTTTTAGCCAATTCATTACTCGCACGTACCTGACCATAGGCTGGATATTCATACGCAATCGCTACGACCTGTTCTTCAATGTAAGGATCTACTCGGTTCTTATGGTTCGGCTTACGCTTGGATACTTCTTGTAGTGCTGCTTCTCCACCTGTTTCATATAGTTCTTTGATTCTATAATAACTATCTCGGGAATAACCAATTGTTCGGCAAGCTTGGGAAACGTTCCGTAATTGTACTGCTAAGTTCAATAATCCTAGCTTTGTTTTGATTAACTTGTCATTTGTAGTCATGATGTATTTGAATTTGATTATAAAAAAGTTCGCACTTTAATTTAACCAAACTGTCAGATTTCATCGTGACTACTTCAAATTAAGACTTCCGAGACTAAATAATCATCTTATATCCATTTTTTTATGCTTGTAATTTCTTTATAAGTCCTACTTTATTTCTGACATCAACTTTCTTAAATGTATTCTGTACATGCTTTTTTATTGTAGCTAAAGATACATTCATGTTATCGCTTATTTCTTGATACGTTAATCCTTCAATAATTGCTCTTGCTATTTCAGTTTCTTTAGGAGTCAATTCAAACCTTTTACAATTTAGTATAACCTCATCATCAAGGAGTTCATTTGAATGTTCTATATGATTGTTATTTTTATTTAAAGAAATATATGCATTGTTAACTATTGCTATTCTTTGTTTCCTTAAAACAGAAAGTATTGTTTTAATTTTTCTTTGTAAATCATCTTTGCGGAAAGGTTTTGATATATAATAAACTTCTTCCAAGTCAACATCACTATCATTAATTTCTTTACTTTTAGCTGTTAAAAACATAAAAGGAATATGGTTGTAGTTACTTATCAAAACTTTTTTCCTAAAATCATATCCATCCATTTTAGGCATCATAATATCAGAAATAATTAAATCCACATGTATTCCTTTTTGTAACTTATCAAAAGCATCAGAGCCATTATTGGCTATATAGAGATTGTAATTATCTTTTAATGTATTGCTTAGGAAAACAGACATTTCATAATTGTCTTCAACAATCATTATAAATGGTTTGTTTGTGTCATGAATTATATCTTTAGGTTTATCATTTTTTGTTGGCAAATATTCTTGTAGCGCAATGTTATAATTTTGATATCTTTCTAGTTTGTCTCCTTTAGAATCAGATTGTTTTAATAATTTTACAGTAAATGTTGATCCTTTATTTTCTTCACTGATGACTTTTAATTCTCCACCAAGTTCTTCAATAATACTTTGTATCATTGGAAGGCCTAATCCCATTCCATCAATGGCATTTTTCTTTGATGATATTTGATAATAAGGTTGAAAGATAGCTTCTAGTTTTTCCTCTGGAATTCCAATACCATTGTCTTGCACAGAAAATATTATAAAGTCATTTTCAGAATTTAGATTTATATCTATTTTATCGCCACTTACACTGTATTTGATAGAATTATCAATCAAGTTGTTGATAATTCGGCTAAGCGCACTAGAATCAGCTTTAACAAAATTATTATCCTTTATATTCAGGTTTAAACTTATATCTTTCTTTTTAGCAATAGGTTTATATGCAATTATTGTTTGCATAAGTATTTCGCTAAAGTCAACAATTTGATCATGGTTATAAAATTTAATTCCCTTACTAATTCTATGATGATCAAAGAAGTTAACAACATCTCTTAATATCTTATTGACAGAAATATTAATAGCATCTAGCTCATCACTTCTGCCATGTTTTATATAGAGTTCATCTAAGTAGTTTCTAATTAAAGTTAGAGGAGTTTTAAATTCATGAGAAAGGTTGATAAAAGCATTTATACTAGCTTCATTTTGCTTTAATTCATAATCAACTTTTACACTGTTTTGAATTGCTTGTTCAATATTTTTTATGACATCTGGAATCACTTTTAAAATGTTTGATGTAATTCCATAAAATGAATAGGCAATCATGAAAGATACAATTATGAATATTGCCCAAGTATTAAAATAGCGAGTTACTTTTGGTGAGTTTAAACCATTGGCTTTTAATTCTTCTTTCCTTTTGACCGCCCAATCTTCTTGATTTTTTAATGCTGCTTCATAACTTTCTACTTCACTCGGAGTCATGTAATGATATTGATAATCCCACCCTAATCGTGATGTATCGTATATTAGTAAAAGAAAAACAATTAGGAACCAGATTAAAGCACCCTTCCTATTTATAACTAATACAGCTACTAAAATTAGAGAATGTCCAAGTGCAAAGTCTGTGAGTATTGCATCATTACTAGGATTTCCAATACCTAGCATGTTACAGGCGCTCATAAGCATAACAGAGCCAATGCTTAAAGTAGCAAAAAGCTTTTCATAAAAAATTTCATTTTGCTTTATAGTTACTTCCCAAATCCAAGAATTTATTGAGGTCTTTCCAAGCTTAAAAAGTATAACTTTTATGTTATATAGAGCTGAAAAAGTATTTAATACAATAGCTAAAAAATACACTATGTATAATTCATTTATTGGAACAAAGTATCCTGATGTAATCTTCTCAGATGATAAAAATGAAATAGTAAGAATGACATAAGTGATATTAAGAAGAATTATTATTTTCCTTTTAACCTGTGCTGAAGGAGCTAATAATTGCTTCTTAGAATTTTCTAATAAAGTTTTCATAGAACCAATTACGTTAAGTCTGTACCAGATACATATGCATGTTGTTCTCTAATTCTTTCTATTTCGCCGCTCTCAACATTTTTAAACTTACATATGACTTGAGCATTAACTTCTTTTTTTAGTTTGCTTAATATGCCTAGATCAATAGATTTTAGTGTTTTATAAAGAGGAGAGCTACAATCTGCCCATGTCATAGCTGTATTGATACTATTTATCTTTAACACTGAAGAGAAGAGTTTTTCAAGTAAATGCTCAAAACCCGATTTGACATAGATACCTTCCAGTTTAATAAATCTGTAGTCTCTATTGAATAGTCTATTCAAGTAAGGGATATATGGTAATATACTGAATGTTAGTGTTCCCATAATGCCTGGTATTTCTATTATTTTCCAGTAATCAATTTTAGCTTCAACGCCAGCCACTATACCATGCTCAGAGTCTTCAATAACAAAGTAATCCTTATCATTTAACAGGTTATCAAAACTGAACATACTATAGTTTTGGTAATACTTTAAAAGTAAGTTTCTCATTTCTGGCTTTTCACTTTCACTAAGTCTTCTAACTTGGTGATCTCTTTTGGGCTCTAATCGGCTAAAAAATAAAGTGCTAAAGTCATGTGTTTTTGAAAACCCAAATTCTTCACATAGTTGAGCTGATCTTCTATTTAGAGTATCCACATATGCATAGTGAAAAAATTTAGATGAAAGATCTAATTCAAAAAAATCGCCATCCAATATGGCTTGGATTTCTTCTTTTAAAATGTTTTTACTTTTCTTATGAGGTTTTGTGTAGGCTTTTATTCTATACTGATTTCTAATTGTAAAATATCGAATATAGAATGAGATCAATGGTTTTAGGTTACTGGAACTTTCTCTTTTACAGAAGCAACAAGTACCAATAACTTTATTACCTTTTTTTAAAGAAACAAAAAATGGATTTGGTATTTTTTGAATCTTTTGTTTGGTTGTCATTTGTTGATACACCATACCTTTATTTGGTGTACCAATTACATTCTCAGTCAAGATATCAACCACCTCATTAGAGGCTTTTTTAGTTATAGTTATGAAGTTTAAATTATTGAGCATAAAAAAGTATAGACAATAATCTAATGAAAGATTATTGTCAAAATTTGCGATAGCTAATTGAAACAAAATTAAAACAAGTATTAATTATATATTTTTAGATATATAATTAATCTTCATAGTTAGCAAACAATATTATATTGTCAAAACCTATTTACTAGTATAAATTGAAATAGTTTGATTATAAATTATGAAATTTATTCAAAAACTCTTCATTCAATTCTGTAGGGTCTTCAACATATTTACCACCAAATGTACTCTTATTCCAATCTTGTTTTTTTAAATATTCTTGAAATAGATTAATACATCTTTCTTTTGTATTAAGGGTGTTATATATCTTTTTTATATCCCTCCTAATTTCTTCAATTGAATTATTAGATACTGGATTTTTTAGTGAAATTGGCGAGGTGTTTTTTTCTTGAGATGCTGGTAAGTGTGAGCTATTCATTTTATAAATAGTCATTGTGAGAGCATCTAGTATTTCATCAAACTTTTTCAGCTCTTCTCTTTCCTTTCCTCTTAGAACTTTGATTACTCTATTGGTTTCCTTTATGAGAGATTTAACAATAGTTTTTATATCTGCTTCTCCACTATCAGGATCAATACCAGTTTTTTCAAAATAGTCAGCTACTATTTTAATATATTCCTGATATGTATATCTTCCTTTTAGCTTTTTTAACTTGTTATGTGTTGTGTTATCAACTTTAATTGTACACAATTGCTTAGAGGTATTAGTAACCTCTTTTGAGAGATTATTAAGATTCATATTCCACTTGATATAGTAATAAAAACAACTTATAAATTTATTAAAGGCAATATAATCAATATTTTTCTACTAGAGTAGAAAAATAGAGTTATAAAACCCCTCTCATATGACTTGTAATGGCACATACGTAGCTTTAGCAACGTTTCTGCTTGCTATGTGCCAGAATGCTCAAAATCTGGACATGTACAATTTTTAAATTTGGGCACAGTTGAGTTAAGGCATAATTTACTAATGCCAAAATCATAAGATTTCAGTTATCTGATTTTATATTAAAAAATATATTTAATCCATACTATTATAATTTTTTCACCTCTAAATAACAGTTTAAATATAGCGAAAACAGTCATAAAAAACAACTAAAAAAGTTTATAAAAATAAACTAATATAGTTTGATATTTAACAATAAAATATTATATTTATAATATACAAATATTAAAAATCACTATAAAGTTGTAAAAAAATGCTAACAAATAAAAAGTCGCAATTCTTAATTATGGTACTGCTTATTTTTGGATTTAGTAGTATCTTAAAGGCAAATTATTTTCACAAAAAAGAAAAGATATTAAAATCTCTATCTTTCCATTTTGAAAAAGATTCCTTAATAAAGTATTGTAAAATAAGTATGAATAAGGAAAGTAAAGAGTTAAAAATTGACGTATTTCTAAAAAAAGATTCTCTAGAATTAGAAAGCACATACGCTCAATTAGGGAAAGTAAATATCAAGCTAAAAAAGAATAAAAATCATTATATAGGATTAATAAAAGTCAATAATCCTTTTTTAGAATATAATTTTAAACGCCTATTTATTGTAGTAGATAATAAGAAATATACTATCAAAAATAGTCTCCACTTGTATATTTATATACTAATAAGTCTCACAATATTAGTATAGAAATCCAAATACTTAATTTAAATAATAAACAATTTTGAGTTTAATATTTATTCAAAATCCGAATTTTATATTAATGATTGCCCTGTACTAACTTGTACAGATCGCAAATAGCACTATATATTCTCACTTTAAAATTTATTGTAATGAACTTAACACTAGATAAAACTATATCTTGGGATGTGGAAGAACGTCCAATTTATAATGCGAATGGAAAGCAAATTAAAGGTTTTAAAGAGCTAGTAAATAATGAAAAGGGTAATTGTATATCAATTACAAAAAGTAGTTATATACCTACTAAAAATGAAAAATTAATGGAACTTGCTGATAGTTTTACAAAAGATACCTGTTTTAAAATAGGAGGTTATGCAACCTATAATAACGGATCAAAAGTAATGGCATACTTAGAGAATGAAGAGCCAAGAAACTTTGGAGGTTTACAGACAAAAGATTATTTAATTATAGGTAATTCTCATGATACAACTACAGCGTTATTCACGGGAATGTGTAATCAAATTTATAGGTGTAGTAATATGTTTGGTTCAAGACATAGACAAAATACAATTCGCCACAGCCGCAACCAAGAAAGTAAGATAAAGGGGATATCCAGAACAACGCGAGGATATTTTAAACATCTAGAAAATGTTTACGAAAACGCAGAAAAGATGAGTTTAGTAAAAGTATGCGGTAAGGACAGTGATAGGCTAATATGTAATTTATTGGAGATAGAAAGTATAACAGATAAAGGTTTATCCACACGTAGTAAGAATATCATAAGAGAAATAGAAAGCTCAATACAAAGAGAGAGTGAAGAGCTAGGGGGCAATTTGTTTGGCTTATTTAATGGAATAACACACTATACAACGCATAAATTATCAAATAAAAATGTATTTGGCAGTATGTTAAATACAGCCTACAATTACAATCAAAAAGCTTATCACTGGTGTTTAAACAGGATGGAAAATTAGGATGTTAGGAGGTGAAATAAAGCATTTTTATGCAGGTTCAAGTTTTTTGTACTCTGCAAAGAATGC